>NZ_JBEAJL010000088.1:0-61581 GCF_040065275.1 Klebsiella sp. JB_Kp042 | reverse complement strand
CCTGTGACCCCATCATTATGAGTGATGTGCTCTAACCAGCTGAGCTACGTAGCCATCTTTTTTTCGCGTAACCTTATCGGCGTTGCGGGGCGCATTATGCGTATTGGGCCTGCGAGCGTCAACCTCTTTTTCAAGGAAAATCGTTGTAATGTGACTGTTTGGTTAGGTTGCGAACAGCTCGCTGCAATAATCGGCAATTATTGGTTATTTATCGTTTTTCAGCGGCATAAATCCCGCAAAAAGAAAACGGACCCCGGAGGGTCCGTTTCGCGTTTCATCGCCTGTCAGGGCTTATTTATAGGCCGACTGGTGGACGCCCACCGCGCGGCCTGACGGATCGTTCATGGTTTTGAACGCTTCATCCCATTCAATGGCTTTGGCAGAAGAGCAGGCCACCGACGGACCGCCAGGGACACACTCCGCCGCGCTTGGCAGCGGGAACAGCTCTTCGAAGATCTCGCGGTACAGATAGCCTTCTTTGGAGGTCGGCGTGTTGTACGGGAAGCGGAAGCTTGCGGTTTCCAGCTGCTGGTCGCTGATCTGTTTCGCAGCCACTTCTTTCAGCGTATCGATCCAGCTGTAGCCGACGCCGTCAGAGAATTGCTCCTTCTGACGCCACGCCACGCTGGCCGGCAGATAGGATTCAAAGCATTCGCGCAGGATATGTTTTTCCATTTTGCCGTTGCCGCACATCTTATCCTGCGGGTTGATGCGCATCGCCACGTCGAGGAACTTCTTATCGAGGAACGGCACGCGGGCTTCCACGCCCCAGGCGGACATCGCTTTGTTGGCGCGAGCGCAGTCAAACATATGCAGCGCCTGCAGCTTACGCACCGTCTCTTCGTGCAGTTCTTTGGCGTTCGGCGCCTTATGGAAGTAGAGGTAGCCGCCGAATACTTCGTCCGAGCCTTCGCCGGAAAGCACCATTTTGATGCCCATGGCTTTAATTTTACGCGACATCAGGTACATCGGCGTCGAAGCGCGAATGGTGGTCACATCGTAGGTTTCGATGTGATAGATAACGTCGCGGATCGCATCCAGCCCTTCCTGAACGGTAAAGTGAATTTCATGGTGCACGGTGCCGAGGTGGTTAGCCACTTCCTGCGCCGCTTTCAGGTCGGGAGAGCCTTCCAGACCGACCGCGAAGGAGTGCAGCTGCGGCCACCAGGCTTCGCTACGCTCCTGATCTTCGACGCGACGGGCGGCGAATTTCTTGGTGATGGCGGAGATGACCGAAGAATCAAGGCCGCCGGAGAGCAGCACGCCGTAGGGCACGTCGGACATCAGGTGGCTTTTCACCGACTCTTCCAGCGCCTGACGCAGTTCGTTCTTATCGGTAACGTTGTCTTTTACCGCGTCGTAATCGAACCAGTCGCGCTGATAGTACTGGCGAATTTCACCGTCTTTGCTCCACAGGTAGCTGCCCGCCGGGAACTCTTTAATGGTGCGGCACACCGGCACCAGGGCTTTCATTTCTGAGGCGACGTAGAAGTTGCCGTGTTCGTCATGGCCCATATACAGCGGAATAATACCGATATGGTCGCGGCCAATTAAGTACGCGTCTTTTTCGCTGTCGTACAGGGCGAAGGCGAACATCCCCTGCAGGTCGTCGAGGAACGCCGGGCCTTTTTCCTGATACAGCGCGAGGATCACTTCGCAGTCGGAGCCGGTCTGGAACTGATAGCGATCGCCATATTCCGCGCGCAGCGCCTGATGGTTGTAGATTTCGCCGTTAACGGCCAGCGCATGGGTTTTTTCGGCGTTGTACAGCGGCTGGGCGCCGGCGTTGACGTCGACAATCGACAGGCGCTCGTGCGCCAGAATCGCTTTGTCGCTGGCATACACGCCAGACCAGTCCGGACCGCGATGGCGCATCAGGCGGGAAAGCTCCAGCGCCTTTTTACGCAGCTCGCCTGCGTCAGTTTTAATATCCAGTACGCCAAAAATAGAACACATAGCCTTCTCCATTACCCTGTCGTGTTTGATGTTGTGCTGGCTTCGTCTCGTGGCGAAGCCTGAGTGCGTGCTTAAGAAAATGCCGTAAAGGGGAAGCCGGCGCAAGGGTTTTACGGCCGGAAAAAGAAAAAACGCAACTGCGATTGTTGAATAGTAAAAAAAGAGTATCTTTTGAACGGCTTTATTGAAGAATACGCAATTATAAGCCGTTTTTATTAGGTGGGGGGCTTTTAGCAGGCGTCAGAAATGAACAACCACGTCCTGAGACGTGGCTGGCATTAGAAAATATCGATTTCCGCGACGGAAGGGTAGATCCACGACGGGCGGAACGGCATGCTGTCGATGTCGTCGAGGGTCGAGACGCCGGAGAGCACCAGAATGGTCTCCAGCCCCGCCTGGAAGCCGGCCAGAATGTCGGTGCGCAGATTGTCGCCGACGATCACCGTCTGTTCGGAGTGGGCCTGCATTTTGTTCAGCGCTGAGCGGATGATCCACGGGCTGGGTTTACCGACGTAAAACGGCTTACGGCCGGAGATCTTCTCGATCCCGGCGCACAGGGCGCCGCAGGCCGGGTAGAAGCCGCGACCGTGAGTATCCGGGTTGGTGGCAATGAAGCGGGCGCCATTGGCGACAAAGAAGGCCGCCTTATGCATCATCTCCCAGTTAAAGGAGCGGGTTTCCCCGACGATGACAAAGTCCGGGTTGACATCGGTGATGGTAAAGCCGGCTTTATACAGCTCGTGGATCAGCGCCCCTTCACCCACCACATAGGCTTTCTTGCCTTCCTGGCGGCGCAGAAAATCGGCCGTCGCCATTGCCGAGGTGTAGAAGGCGCTATCCGGCACCTCAATCCCGGCGGTGGCGAAACGGTTCGCCAGATCCTGCCCGGTTTGCGACGGGTAGTTGGTCAGCATCACCAGCGGCATGCCTTTATCGAGGATGCGCTTGATAAACTCGGCAGCGCCGGGAACGGCGACGTTATCGTGCATCAGCACGCCGTCAATATCACAAATTATGTTTTGAATGGTCATGGTGGGTCCAGAATCATTAACAAAGACGAAACTATACGCGTCATCGATGCGGTTTCACACCTCTGACGGGCGATGCCCGCCAGTGACAGAGCGACGCGCTTATCTGTAGAGGGGGGCGATTAGCTCTCAAGCAAGCGCTGCAGCAGCGTGCCATTGAGCATGGCGCGTTTGACCAGCGCGAAGGCGCCAATCGCTGAGCGATGATCGAGGGTGGAGCGCACCACCGGCAGGTTCTTACGAAACGCCTTTAGCGCCTGGGCGTTAATGCAGCCCTCAATGGCCGGGAGCAGCACTTTCTCGGCTTCCACAATTTCGCCGGCGACGACGATTTTTTGCGGATTGAACAGGTTGATGGCGATGGCGATCGTTTTTCCGAGGTGACGCCCTACGTACTCGATCACCTCGCAGGCCAGTGCATCGCCCTTGTTGGCCGCTTTGCAGATGGTTTTGATCGTGCAGTCATCGAGGGTCAGGCGGCTCTGGTAGCCCTGGTCCAGCAGATGGCGAACGCGATGTTCGATGGCGGCGTTCGCCGCGACGGTCTCCAGGCAGCCGAAGTTGCCGCAGTGGCAGCGTTCGCCCAGCGGATCGACCTGAATATGGCCAATTTCGCCCACGTTGCCGTTACGGCCAATAAAAATGCGTCCGTTGGAGATGATCCCCGCCCCGGTGCCGCGGTGCACGCGCACCAGAATGGAGTCTTCGCAGTCCTGGCTTGCGCCAAAATAGTGCTCGGCCAGCGCCAGACTGCGGATATCGTGCCCGACAAAGCAGGTAACGTTGAAGCGTTTTTCCAGCGCCCCGACCAGGCCCCAGTTTTCCACCGCAATGTGCGGCATATAGCGGATCACGCCGCTTTCTGGATCCACCAGCCCCGGCAGGATCACCGAGATGGCGATCAGCTCGCGGATTTTGCGCTGACAGTTTTCGATAAAAGTGGCGATGATATTCAGCAGGGCGTGTTCCAGCGTTTCCTGGGTGCGCTCGGGCAGCGGGAAATGCTCCTCCTCCAGGGTCTTGCTGCTTAAATCATAGAGGGTCAGGGTGGCGTCATAGCGGCCAAGGCGCACGCCAATGGCGTTGAAGTTACGCGTCTCCGCAATGATGGAGATGGCGCGGCGCCCCCCGGTGGAGGCCTGCTGATCGACTTCTTTGATCAGGCCGCGCTCAATAAGCTGACGCGTGATTTTGGTCACGCTGGCAGGGGCAAGCTGGCTTTGTTCCGCGATCTGAATGCGCGAGATAGGCCCATGCTGGTCAATCAGGCGGTACACGGCCGCGCTGTTCAGTTGTTTTACGAGGTCAACGTTACCAATTTGAGCTTGTCCGCCTGCTGTCATACTTTTACTTACTCAGTGACGACCTCGTTACCATTAACGATGGTCTTGGTGATTTTATAATCGCGTGTAAAGGCGGTCAGGTTAGCGACCATACCCGGCGCAATGCTGCCGAGCTGCTTGTCCACACCAATGGCGCGCGCGGGATAGAGCGTCGCCATCCGCAATACTTCGTCCAGCGCCACACCGCAATGCTCAACCAGATTACGCACCCCTTCAATCATGGTCAGGGAAGATCCGCTGAGGGTGCCGTTTTCATCTACGCACAGCCCGTTGCGGTAGTATATTGTTTTCCCGGCAAAAATGAACTGGTCAATATTCGCCCCCGCCGGCGCGGTGGCGTCGGTGACCAGGCACAGTTTGTCGCCTTTCAGGCGCTTGGCGTTGCGCACGTTGGCGTAATCGACGTGCATCCCGTCGACAATAATACCGCAGTAGACATCCGGCTCGTCAAAAATCGCCCCGGCCAGACCCGGTTCGCGGCCGGTAATGTACGGCATTGCATTATACAGGTGGGTGGCGAAGGTAATGCCCGCGCGGAAGCCCACTTTCGCCTCTTTCAGCGTGGCGTTGGAGTGGCCCGCGGAGACGACGATCCCGGCGGCGACCAGTTTGCGGATCACTTCCGGCTCGACGCGCTCAGGGGCGAGGGTCACTTTGGTGATCACATCGGCGTTGTCGCACAGGAAATCGACCAGCGCCGCGTCCGGTTTACGCACGTAGTCGGGATTGTGGGTGCCTTTCTTAACGATATTCAGCCAGGGTCCTTCAAGATGCAGACCCAGCGCCTGGTTCGGGTGCTTTTGCAGGTATTCGCGCATCACGCGGACGCCTTGCTTCATCAGATCGTCGCTGGAGGTAATCAGCGTCGGCAGGAAGCTGGTGCAGCCTGAGCGTTCGTTGGCCTTCTGCATGATCTCCAGCGTTTCGACAGTGACCGCGTCAGGGCTGTCGTTAAACTGCACGCCGCCGCAGCCGTTGAGCTGGACGTCGATAAAACCGGGGGCGAGGATCGCGCCGTTGACTGAGCGCTGCTCGATGTCAGACGGCAAATCTGCCAGCGGACAAAGACGTTCGATAAGGCCATTAGCGATAACAACCGCATGGTCATCGAGAATTTCATGACCGGTATAAACCCGGCCCTGGGTTAATGCATACATTACGACCCCCGGTATATACGTCTCATCAGGCCCGGGAACGTTCGTTTGCCGCCGGCCTGATGATGCATACAAAGAAAAAGATGGTCCCGCGCAAAGTCGCGGGACGCGACTACATTACAGACCTTTAATATTTTCAGCTTCTAATTCGTTGAAATATTTCAGCGTCTTCACTTTCAGCTCCATGGTGGACGGTTCGTCGCAGACGATCACCGCCTTCGGATGCAGCTGCAGACAGGTAATGGTCCACATGTGGTTGACGTTACCTTCAACTGCCGCCTGCAGCGCCAGCGCTTTCTGATGGCCCAGCACCAGAATCATGACTTCTTCTGCATCCAGCAGGGTGCCCACGCCGACGGTCAGCGCATATTTCGGCACCAGATCCACGTCGCCGTCGAAGAAGCGGGAGTTCGCCACACGGGTGTCATGGGTCAGGGTCTTAATACGGGTGCGGGACGCCAGAGAAGAGGCCGGTTCGTTGAACGCGATGTGGCCATCGTTGCCCACGCCGCCCATAAACAGGTGGATTTTACCGTAGGAACGAATTTTTTCTTCATAGCGACGGCATTCCGCATCGATGTCCGGCGCGTTACCATTCAGCAGGTTGATATTTTCTGCCGGAATATCAACGTGGTCAAAGAAATTACGGTGCATGAAGCTATGATAGCTTTCCGGATGCTCTTTCGGCAGGCCAACGTATTCATCCATGTTGAAGGTGACAACGTGTTTGAAGCTAACCTGGCCTGCTTTATGCATTTCAACCAGCGCCTTGTAGGCGGTGAGCGGGGTGCCGCCGGTCGGCAGACCCAGCACGAACGGACGGTCCGCGGTTGGTTTGAATGCATTAATGCGGTTCACGATATGGCGGGCAGCCCATTTACCGACCTGCTCAGCGGTTACCAGGGGGATCAGTCTCATTCTTCACCTCTATAGTTAAAAGTAGAATCTGGCGGATTGGCGCCAGCACTCTGAGGAGAGTATTGCAGCAACTGCGCCGACCGGGGTCAATCCGTGTTGATTTTTTGAATGATAAAATAAGTTTTCGATGTTAGCCAGTCTAAGGGAGGGGTGAATACGATATTTGGTGATAATTATCACAAAAAATACCCGTTTAATTTGCGATACGAATTAATTTTTCACACACTTTGCCGGTAAGTGATAAAACCGACCTTGTTACACAATAAAAAAGTGGCTTTGAAAATGAGCCTCATCGGGGTCTCATAGGGGGAATAAGATGAATATTTTAGGTTTCTTTCAGCGACTGGGTAGGGCGTTACAGCTCCCTATCGCAGTGCTGCCGGTCGCGGCATTGCTGCTGCGTTTCGGGCAACCAGACCTGTTGAATGTACCCTTCATCGCGCAAGCGGGTGGGGCTATCTTCGACAACCTGGCGCTGATCTTTGCTATCGGTGTGGCGTCAAGCTGGTCCAAGGATAACGCCGGTTCTGCGGCGCTGGCCGGTGCAGTAGGTTATTTCGTGATGACCAAAGCGATGGTCACCATCAATCCGGAAATCAACATGGGCGTACTGGCCGGTATTATTACCGGTCTGGTAGCAGGGGCGGTGTACAATCGCTGGGCCGGCATCAAGCTGCCGGACTTCCTGAGCTTCTTCGGCGGCAAACGCTTCGTGCCGATCGCCACCGGCTTCTTCTGTTTGATCCTCGCGGCGCTCTTCGGCTACGTCTGGCCGCCGGTGCAGCACGCTATCCATGCGGGCGGCGAGTGGATCGTTTCCGCAGGGGCGCTGGGTTCCGGTATCTTCGGCTTTATCAACCGTCTGCTGATCCCGACCGGTCTGCATCAGGTGCTGAACACCATCGCCTGGTTCCAGATTGGTGAGTTCACGAACGCCGCAGGCGCCGTGTTCCACGGCGACATCAACCGCTTCTACGCCGGCGACGGCACCGCGGGGATGTTCATGTCCGGCTTCTTCCCGATCATGATGTTTGGTCTGCCGGGCGCGGCGCTGGCGATGTATCTGGCCGCTCCGAAAGCGCGTCGTCCGATGGTGGGCGGTATGCTGCTGTCTGTTGCCATCACCGCGTTCCTGACCGGGGTAACCGAGCCGCTGGAATTCCTGTTCATGTTCCTGGCTCCGCTGCTGTACCTCCTGCACGCGGTACTGACCGGTATCAGCCTGTTCATCGCAACGGCGCTGGGCATTCATGCGGGCTTCTCCTTCTCCGCAGGCGCCATTGACTACGTGCTGATGTACAGCCTGCCGGCCGCCAGCAAAAACGTCTGGATGCTGCTGGTGATGGGCGTGGTGTTCTTCTTCGTCTACTTCCTGCTGTTCAGCGCGGTGATCCGCATGTTCAACCTGAAAACGCCGGGTCGTGAAGACAAAGCTGCTGACGTGGTAACGGAAGAAGCGAACAGCAACACTGAAGAAGGCCTGACCCAGCTGGCGACCAGCTATATCGCCGCGGTGGGCGGAACGGACAACCTGAAAGCGATTGACGCCTGTATCACCCGTCTGCGCCTGACCGTGGGCGATTCGGCGAAAGTCAACGACGCCGCCTGTAAACGTCTCGGCGCGTCCGGGGTGGTGAAACTGAATAAGCAAACCATCCAGGTTATCGTCGGCGCGAAGGCAGAGTCTATCGGCGATGAGATGAAAAAAGTGGTGACCCGCGGCCCGGTAGCGGCAGCGGCAGCCGCGCCGGCTGGCAACGTCGCCACCGCAGCGCCCGCGGCTAAACCGCAGGCGGTAGCGAACGCGAAGACCGTTGAGTCGCTGGTTTCGCCGATTACCGGTGACGTGGTGGCCCTCGAACAGGTGCCGGACGAAGCCTTCGCCAGCAAAGCCGTCGGCGACGGTATCGCGGTGAAACCGACCAGCAACATCGTGGTGGCCCCGGCCGCCGGTACCGTGGTGAAAATTTTCAATACTAACCACGCGTTCTGCCTCGAAACCAACAACGGTGCGGAAATCGTTGTCCACATGGGTATCGACACCGTGGCGCTGGAAGGCAAGGGCTTCAAACGTCTGGTTGAAGAGGGCGCGGACGTGAAGGCGGGCGAGCCGATTCTGGAAATGGATCTGGACTTCCTCAACGCCAACGCGCGCTCGATGATTAGCCCGGTGGTCTGCAGCAACAGCGATGACTACAGCGCGCTGGTGATACTGGCGAGCGGTAAGGTCGTTGCCGGCCAGACGCCGCTGTATGAGATTAAAGGCAAGTAAGGCTCCTGAGTTGAGTTTATGCCTCAGCGGCGAAGGGAAACCTTCGCCGCTTTTTTTTGCAGCAATCGGCCCCATAATCCTCTTCTGATACCTATTTTACGTAACTAATAGTTGTCACTACGCCCTGCTTGTAAGATCATGTGCCGTTATACGTTGTTTACGCTTTGAGGAACCCGTGATGAGTGAGGCAGAAGCCCGCCCGACTAACTTTATCCGTCAGATCATTGATGAAGATCTGGCTACCGGTAAGCACACCACCGTTCACACCCGCTTCCCGCCGGAGCCGAACGGTTATCTGCACATTGGCCATGCGAAATCCATCTGCCTGAACTTCGGCATCGCCCAGGATTATCAGGGCCAATGCAACCTGCGTTTCGATGACACCAACCCGGTGAAAGAAGATATCGAATACGTGGAGTCGATTAAAAACGACGTGCAGTGGTTAGGTTTCCACTGGTCCGGGGACGTTTGCTACTCGTCTGATTACTTTGATCAGCTGCATCAGTATGCGGTTGAGCTGATCAACAAAGGCCTGGCCTATGTTGATGAACTCTCTCCTGATGAAATTCGTGAATATCGCGGCACCCTGAAAGCGCCGGGTAAGAACAGCCCGTATCGCGACCGCAGCGTGGAAGAAAACCTGGCGCTGTTCGAAAAAATGCGCAGCGGCGGCTTCGAAGAGGGCAAGGCCTGCCTGCGCGCGAAGATCGATATGGCGTCGCCGTTCATCGTGATGCGCGATCCGGTGCTGTATCGCATTAAGTTCGCTGAGCATCATCAGACCGGCAACAAGTGGTGCATCTACCCGATGTACGACTTCACCCACTGCATCAGCGATGCGCTGGAAGGCATTACCCACTCGCTGTGTACCCTGGAGTTCCAGGACAACCGTCGTCTGTACGACTGGGTGCTGGACAACATCAGCATCCCGGTTCACCCGCGCCAGTACGAATTCTCGCGCCTGAATCTTGAATACACGGTGATGTCCAAGCGTAAGCTGAACCAGCTGGTGACCGAGAAGCACGTGGAAGGTTGGGACGATCCGCGTATGCCGACCATCTCCGGTCTGCGTCGTCGCGGCTACACCGCCGAATCCATCCGCGAATTCTGCAAGCGCATCGGCGTGACCAAGCAGGACAACACCATTGAGATGGCGTCGCTGGAGTCCTGCATTCGCGAAGATCTCAACGAAAACGCGCCGCGCGCGATGGCAGTGATCGATCCGGTGAAACTGGTTATCGAGAACTACCCGCAGGGCGAAAGCGAAATGGTGGCGATGCCGAACCATCCGAACAAGCCGGAGATGGGCAGCCGCGAAGTGCCGTTCAGTGCGGAAATCTGGATCGACCGCGCGGACTTCCGTGAAGAAGCCAACAAGCAGTACAAGCGTCTGGTGCTGGGCAAAGAAGTGCGTCTGCGCAACGCCTACGTCATCAAAGCGGAACGCGTGGAGAAAGATGCCGAAGGCAATATCACCACTATCTTCTGCACCTACGATGCCGACACCCTGAGTAAAGATCCGGCTGATGGCCGCAAGGTCAAAGGCGTGATCCACTGGGTGAGCGCGGCGCATGCGCTGCCGGTAGAGATCCGTCTCTACGATCGCCTGTTCAGCGTACCAAACCCGGGCGCAGCGGAGGATTTCCTCGCGGTGATCAATCCGGAATCGTTGGTGATCAAACAGGGTTACGCGGAGCCGAGCCTGGCGCAGGCGGAAGCGGGTAAAGCTTACCAGTTTGAACGTGAAGGTTACTTCTGCCTCGACAGCCGCTATGCAACCGCAACCAGTCTGGTGTTTAACCGCACCGTCGGTCTGCGCGATACCTGGGCGAAAGCGGGCGAATAACCGTTTCCCTACCGTCAAAGCGCCGCACTCTGCGGCGCTTTTTTTGTTTCAGAATCAGCCAATTACTCTTTTTATTTTCGCGAAGCGAATTAATTCTGTTTCAAACCGGAAATAAATAACGCTTCTGATATTTCCTGTCTCATACAAAAAACCAATGTAATCGCGTTCAGGTTTTGCGTTTTTCCCTGATTTTGCAATGACTTCCATGACAAAATCATCAGAGATAAGACTGTAACAAAACGACATAAATTATGTGCGCTTTGTCATAATCTTAAGCTTTGCCTCACGAAAAACATTGATAATTCGCGTCACGAAAAATAGTCTATCTACAGTGGTTTCGCGGCCTTTTTCACCGCCCCACATTTTGCAGTGTTATTTATTTTTTTTAGCGAATGACCCCTGGTCTTCGCCTTTTAAAACGTCAAAGAGGATATGCACATGCGTACGTTTAGTGGCAAACGTAGTACGCTGGCGCTGGCTATTGCCGCCGTCACCGCGATGTCGGGCTGGGTTGTGATTCCGCAGGCCAGCGCAGCAGGCTTTATCGATGATTCTACTTTAACCGGCGGTATCTATTACTGGCAGCGTGAGCGTGACCGTAAAGATGTGACCGACGGCGACAAATACAAAACCAACCTTTCCCACTCCACCTGGAACGCCAACCTGGACTTCCAGTCCGGCTATGCCGCCGATATGTTTGGCCTTGATATTGCGGCGTTTACCGCGATTGAAATGGCGGAGAACGGCGACAGCGGCCACCCGAACGAAATCGCCTTCTCGTCGCGTAACAAAGCCTATGACGAAGACTACTCCGGCGATAAGAGCGGCATCAGCCTGTATAAAGCCGCTGCGAAATTTAAATACGGTCCGGCATGGGCGCGCGCGGGCTACATCCAGCCAACCGGTCAGACCCTGCTGGCGCCGCACTGGAGCTTTATGCCGGGTACCTATCAGGGGGCGGAAGCCGGGGCCAACTTCGACTATGGCACCGCGGGCGCGTTAAGTTTCTCCTACATGTGGACGAACGAGTATAAAGCGCCATGGCATATCGAGATGGATGATTTCTACCAGAACGATAAGAAGACCAAAGTCGATTATCTCCACTCCGTCGGCGCCAAATATGATTTCAAAAACGACCTGGTGCTGGAGGCGGCATTTGGTCAGGCTCAGGGCTATATCGATCAGTACTTTGCTAAAGCCAGCTACAAGTTTGACGTCGCCGGCGCGCCGTTGAGCACCAGCTACCAGTTCTACGGCACTCGCGATAAGGTCAGCAACGGCGGGGTCAACGACATCTATGACGGCACCGCATGGCTGCAGGCGTTAACCTTTGGCTATAAAGTGGCGGATGTGCTGGATCTGCGTCTGGAAGGGACCTGGGTGAAGGCCGATGGCCAGCAGGGCTACTTCCTGCAGCGTATGACCCCGACCTACGCCTCCTCCAACGGTCGTCTCGATATCTGGTGGGATAACCGTTCCGACTTCAACGCCAACGGCGAAAAAGCGGTCTTCTTCGGCGCGATGTATGACATGAAAAACTGGGATATGCCGGGCTGGGCGTTTGGCGCGTCTTATGTGTACGCCTGGGATGCGAAGCCGGGCAAAATGTCCTCCCCGGACGCCTACTATGACGCTGATTACCGTCTGAAAGAGTCGGCCTACAGCCTGGATGCGCTGTATACCGTGCAGGAAGGCCGGGCGAAGGGCACGCTGTTTAAACTGCACTTTACCCAGTACGACAACCATTCCGATATTCCGAGCTGGAGCGGCGGCTACGGCAACATCTTCCAGGATGAGCGCGACGTGAAGTTCATGGTTATCGCCCCGTTCACAATTTTCTGATGCCTGCGCGGCGGGCGTGAGCCTGCCGCACCTCTGGGAGAACGACAATGAAAAAAATGCTGCTTATTGCCATGATGGCATCGGCTCTGGTGGCCTGCACCACGTCGCCGGCGCCGAAAGAAGACACCAAACTGAAAGATGCCTATAGCGCCTGTATTAATACGGCGGAAGGCAATCCGGACAAAATTGAAGCCTGCCAGAGCGTACTGAATGTCCTGAAAGAGGATAAACAGCACCAGCAGTTTGCTAACCAGGAGAGCGTCCGGGTACTGGATTATCAGCAGTGTATCCAGGCTACCCGTACCGGTAACGATCAGGCGGTGAAAGCGCGCTGCGACCAGATCTGGAAAGAGATCCGCAGCAATAACACGGCCCATTAAGCCAGACGGCAGCGGCAAACGGGCGGAGTCTATCTCCGCCCGTTTGTTTTTTTAGCGCTGACTCTCCGCCGGCTGATAGCCGCGACTCAGGCGCACGAACAGCAGCGCGGTGGCGATGAACCCGCACAGCGCAGCGCACATCAGCCACCATCCCGGCGCGCTTTTATCGCCGGTAAGCTCGACCAGGGCAGTGGAGATAGCCGGCGTCAGGCCGCCGAAGATGGCGGTGGCGAGGCTGAAGGCCAGCGAAAAGCCCACGGTGCGGACATAAACCGGCATCACTTCGGTGAGCGCTGCCACCATCGCGCCGTTATACATGCCAAAGAAGAAGGAAAACCACAACAGGACCAGCGTCATACGGGTGAAATCCGGCGCGGCGGTGAGCCAGTGCATCACCGGCCAGGTGGTGAGCAGCGCCAGCACGGTAATCCCCATCAACACCGGGCGACGACCGATCCGATCGGAGATCGCGCCGCCAATCGGTAACCAGATAAAATTGGAGATGCCCACCAGCATGGTGACCAGCAGGCTGTCGCGGGCGCTGAGATGCAGCACTGCTCTGCCGTAGGTTGGCGTATAGACGGTAATAAAGTAGAAAGTGGTGGTGGTCATCGCTACCAGCAGCGTCCCCGCGGTAATAATGCGCCAGTTTCTGGCGATGGTGGTCAGGATCTCTTTGGTATCCGGGCGATGTTTACGCTGCAGGAATTCCTCGGTCTCCTGCAGCGAGCGGCGCAGCACGAAAATCAGCGGAATGATCATACAGCCAATAAAAAAGGGGATGCGCCAGCCCCAGGCGGCAATCTCCTCATGTTCCAGCGTGGCGTTCAGCGCATAGCCGATCAGCGCCGCCATGATGATAGCCACCTGCTGGCTGGCGGACTGCCAGCTGGTATAGAAGCCTTTATTGCCCGGCGTAGCGATTTCAGAGAGATAGACCGACACTCCGCCAAGCTCGACACCCGCCGAGAACCCCTGCAGCAGACGGCCCACTAACACGAGGATCGGCGCCAGCACGCCGATAGTCTGATAGCCAGGGACCAGGGCGATGAGTAGCGTCCCGCAGCCCATGATCGCCAGGGTGACCATCAGCCCTTTGCGGCGACCGATTCTGTCGATATAAGCGCCGAGCACCACCGCGCCGATAGGACGCATCAGGAAGCCCGAGCCAAATACCGCAAAGGTGAGCATCAGCGCCGCGAACTCGCTCTCCGCCGGAAAGAAGGTGCGGGCGATATAGGTGGCGTAAAAGCCAAACAGGAAGAAGTCGAACTGTTCGAGAAAATTACCGCTGGTCACGCGGAGGATAGCGCCGACGGTGCCGGCGCGGGTGGGTTGTTGGGTCATAGGGGGTGCTCTCCATTGTCATTATCTTGTTGTTATCGGGTGCAGAGGGGCAGGTCAGTCGCCGGCGACGCCCGCCTGTTTTCCGCGGCGTTTCTCAATCGCCCACTTGAGTAACGCCGCACAGCGATAAAATCCGTGGGCAAATTTTCCATACGGCAGGGTTAAGAACAGGGCCATCACCACCCCGAGGTGGATGGCGAGCAGGACGCCCATCCACGAAGTATCCCGCCCCGCCAGCAGCGCCAGGCCGGTGAAGCTGGTCAGCAGCAGCAGCAGAATAAATCCGCGATCCATCGGTTTCTGCCGCGCGTCGCCGTGCAGCGGCGAGCGGCGCAGGTTCAGCCACAGCAGGCCCGCCGGGCCGACCAGCAGGCCGATGCCGCCGAGGGTGCCGAGCAGCACCGGCAGGCTGAAGAACGGGTAGGGGGCTTCCTGGCCGGCGATATAGTGATAGCCCGTGGCCACCACGGTGGCGGCGAAACAGAGCATAAAGCCGTAGAAGGTGCAGTGGTGGAAACGGCGGCGCAGCAGGGTGAAGGCGTCATCGGCTTCGTTGCAGCCTTTCCCGTGGCCGCCGTCGAGATATTTCAGCGTCAGCGCATCATGGGATGCCTTCGCAATATCAATCGGTTGCGGCTGGCCCGGGGAGATCTCGCGCCAGAAGCGGATCACCCCGCTCATCAGTAAGCCAATCGCCAGCACAAAGACCGAACCAAACATCCACGCCAGCAGGTTATGGGGGAATATCTGGTAGAAGTCGCCCGCCAGCGGCGGATGGCGCAGCGAGCCTTTGAGCCCCATCGCCAGCAGCAGAAAGACAATCAGGCCGCCGACCAGCGCCAGCACGGTGGTCATGCCGGCCCGGCGGTACAGGCTGCCAAAGGCGGCGGGCTGGGCGTAGTGTTGATAGGTCTCGAGCCGGACTTCGGCCATCGCCTTCGGCACGTTAATGGCGAACTCGTGCGGCGGCGCATACTGGCAGGCATGCAGGCAAGCGCCGCAGTTATGGCACAGGTTAGCCAGATAGTTGATATCCGCCTTGCCAAAGGCCAGGCGCTGGGTCATCGCCGGGAACACGGCGCAAAACCCTTCGCAGTAGCGGCAGGCGTTACACACCTGCATCACCCGTTCGACTTCCGCCTCCGGTTCGGTGATGATCTGCGCGTCAATGATCAGCTTTTCAAGCGACTTCATGGTGTTTCTCCTGCTGCGCCGCCCGGGCGGCTTGCTGGCCGGCGATGCGGCCGAAGGTGGTGCCGATCGACATCCCGACGCCGGCGGTGTAGCCCTTGCCCAGCACGTTGCCGGCCATCATTTCCCCGGCGACGAACAGATTACGGCTGGGTTGACCGGCGAAATGGACGGCGGCGGTGTCGTCGACGTAGAGCCCGAGGTAGGTGAAGGTGATCCCCGGCCGCAGGGCGTAGCCGTAGTAAGGCGGCGTATCGATGGGGCGCGCCCAGTGGGTTTTCGCCGGCGTGAGGCCAGAGGTCGCGCAGTTATCCAGGCGGGTGTGATCGAACTGGCCCGGCGCGCAGGCGGCATTATAGTCGGCGATGGTTTGCTCTAAGCGTTCGCCGTCCAGCCCCAGCTGGCGGGCCAGTTCCGCGATGGTATTGGCCTGAGCGCCGGGAAAGACGGGGGGCATAAAGTGGCCGATGGCTTTGCTGTCGATGATCGAGTAGCCGATCTGTCCAGGCTGGTGGGCGACCAGTCGGCCCCAGATGGCGTAGCGTTTAGGCCAGAAATCTTCCCCCTCATCATAAAAGCGCACGGCATCGCGGTTGACCACCACCCCCAGCGAAACGCAGTCGACGCGGGTGCAGATCCCGCCGTCATAGAGCGGCGCCCGGGCGTCAATGGCGACGCAGTGGGACTGGGAAGGATCGCCGATGATATCGGCCCCGGCGTCGATCATAAACTTGAGCAGCACCCCCTGATTGAAGCGCGTGCCGCGGATGAGAAAGTTATCGGCGGGCCATTCGCCGCGGTCATTTTGCCCCCAGGCCTCGCGCAGCCACTCGCGGTTGGATTCAAATCCGCCGGCGGCGAGGACGCAGCTTCTCGCGACAATCCGTTCCTCGCCCGCCAGCGCGGCGACAAATTCACCGTTGCGCAGTTCCAGAGCCTGCACCGGCGTGTTGTAGCGGATCTGCACCCCCATCCGCTCTGCGCTGCGGTAATAGGCATTGACCAGCGCTTTGCCGCCGCCCATAAAAAAGGCGTTGGTGCGGGCCACGTGCAGGGCGCCGGAGAGCGGCGGCTGAAAGTTAACCCCGTGCTGACGCATCCAGTCCCGGCACTGTGACGAGGTGCGGATCACCAGCCGGGCCAGCGCTTCGTTGGTGTTCCCTTCGGTGACGCGCAGCAGATCCTGCCAGTACTCCTCTTCCGGATAGCTGTCGACCAGCACGTCCTGCGGCGCATCGTGCATACAGCGCAGGTTACGCGTGTGCTGCGAATTGCCGCCTCGCCACTCCCGCGGCGCCGCCTCCAGCAGCAGCACCGAGGCGCCGGCTTCCCGGGCGGTTAAGGCGGCGCATAGCGCGGCATTGCCGCCGCCAATGACCAGTACATCCACCATTATCGGCTCCCTTACAATTTAATTAATTGTTAAATTTGTAATGGGAATGTAGGCGGTAACGGCGGCGGGGCGCTATGGCGTAACGCTAAAGAGGGGTTTAGTTAACGTAAAGGGTGGCGCCTGGCCAGCGATCGGACTCCACCAGCTGGCGCATGACTTTGCTTAGTATGACCCGTGCCGCAAGGCCTGCCGGGGTGAGCTCATCATCCGACAGGCTGACCAGAAAGTTGGGGCGGCTGAGGACCGGATTAGCGATGCCGATCACCCTCAGCGCCTGATGGTCGAGATGGGAAATAGCGGCCCCGGGCTGCAGAGTGGCGCCCAGTCCGCTGCGCACGGCCTGCATCAGCAGGGCCAGACCGTCAATGTCCGCCACCACCTCAACGCTGAGGCTGTGCTGCTGGCAAACCGCCTCCAGCCTGCCGCGCAGGCCGTGGCCCTGGCTTGGCATAATCAGCGGCAGGGTGGTGAGCTGGTCAGGGGAAACAGGGTCATCCGGCAGCGAGGCCAACAGCGCATGGGTGCCAATCAGGAACAGGCGCTCTTCGAGCACCGGTCTGGCGCTCCAGCGCAGGATCTTCTCCTGCTGGAAGACGATGGCTAAATCCAGCTGGCGGGTGTTGATCATCCGCTCCAGATTCCCGGAGAGGCTTTCCACCAGGTGCAGGCGGACGTCGGGGTAGCTCTCGCGCATCGCGTTGATGAACGGTACGCCAAGAACGGAGGCGGTGCTGGGGGCCATGCCGACGCTGACGTGGCCCGACAGCCGCGCCTCGCGGGCGGCGAGGATGGCATCATCGGCATGACGCAGCGCCAGCTGCGCCTGTGAGTAGAAAGCGAGGCCCGCGCTGGTGGGCGTCACGCCGCGAGAGGTTCGCTGCAGGAGGCGAATGGACAGCTCATTTTCCAGACGCGCGATCTGCTGGCTGAGCGCCGAGACGCCGATATTCAGATCGAGCGCGGCGCGGCCCATGCTGCCGGTTTCAACAATGCGCGTAAAATAGCGTAGCTGGCGAAGTTCCATATCAACTCTCCGGACAAAGCGGGGACTCGCGAGGGTCGCCGCCGGGACGTGAGCGGGAAGCGCGGCAGAAGCGCCCATAAAAAAGCCAACCGGCTGGTTGGCTTTTCAGAGCAGGCGAAGCAGGGAATTACTTTTCCACTGCGTCGTGGGCGTGTTCGTCCTCGCGGCAATCACCTTCCGCACAGTGACCGTACAGATACAAACTGTGGTTGGTCAGGCGGATGCCGTGACGGGAAGCGATTTCACGCTGGCGCGCTTCGATAGAGTCATCACTGAATTCGATCACTTTGCCGCAGTCGAGGCAGATCAGGTGATCGTGGTGATGCTGCTGGGTCAGTTCGAAAACGGATTTACCGCCTTCAAAATTATGACGAGTCACGATACCGGCGTCATCAAACTGGTTGAGGACGCGGTAAACGGTCGCCAGACCAATCTCTTCGCCCATGTCGATCAGGCGTTTATATAAGTCTTCCGCACTGACATGATGGTTATCCGGTTCCTGCAGCACTTCAAGGATTTTCAGTCGAGGAAGTGTGACTTTCAGGCCAGCCTTCTTTAATGCGGTATTGTTGTCAGTCATGCGGAATCTGTCCTGTTGCTAAACGATCTACTTCCTTCAACGGAAGTCATACAGAAATTAACCCGACGTAATGCGTCTCATTATAGAACTGCCACTGGTAAATGAAAACTGCAAGCATCGGGCCTGGTTTGCTGTCAAAAACGAGGCACCAGCTACAAACTGCGTCACGTGCCTCGTAGAATCAGAGGACATTGTACAGATATGTGATTAAAAGTTAAAAACTTGTAGCTATTAGTTTGATTGCTTTTGTCTATTAATACGACGCAACTCAATGATTGCGCCGCTTAATGATCAGGCGTTTTTGATTTCTTCGAGGTGCAGCTCTTCAGCTACCTGCTTCACCCACTTCTCAACGCGCTCGTTGGTCAGTTCCGGCTGACGGTCTTCATCAATGGCGAGGCCGACGAAGTGGTCGTCATCCGCCAGGCCTTTGGAGGCCTCGAAGTGATAGCCGGCAGTCGGCCAGTGGCCAACGATGGTCGCGCCGCGCGGCTCAATGATGTCGCGGATGGTGCCCAGCGCATCGCAGAAGTACTCTGCGTAGTCTTCCTGGTCGCCGCAGCCGAACAGCGCCACCAGCTTGCCGTTAAAGTCGATCTCTTCCAGCGTCGGGAAGAAGTCGTCCCAGTCACACTGGGCTTCACCGTAGTACCAGGTCGGGATGCCGAGCAGCAGGATGTCGTGGGCTTCCAGATCTTCTTTGCTGCTTTTGGCAATGTCGTGAACATCAGCAACATCTTTACCAAGCTGCTTTTGAATCATTTTTGCAATATTTTCGGTGTTGCCGGTGTCGCTGCCAAAAAAGATGCCGATGATTGCCATGAGTAAAATAACCTCTTGAAACTTAAATGATGTGGTAGGGACGCGATGCCCACAGATAACGGCAATCATAGCAGAACAGGCAAGGACGCGGAAACAGCAATCACGCCCGACTGCACACTCTGCTACATGAATGCGGATTTTTCGCGGAAAGTTAGACTTTTCCCTGGCTGCGCAGGGCGGTTAATTGCGTCATCAGCATCTCTTCGATGAGATCGCTGCGGCTCATATTACGCGCTTCCGCCAGTTCGTTAAGCGCATCGACCGCGTCGGCGTTGAGCTTTAGCTCCACGCGCTTCAGCCCGCGCACTTTATCGCGTTTCAGCTGATTACGTTTGTTGATGCGCAGTTGTTCATCGCGCGACAGCGGATTGGTTTTTGGTCTTCCCGGGCGACGCTCGTTTGCGAACAAATCTAATGTCGTACGGTCCGTTTGTTCTTTTGCCATGATTCTGAGTGACTTCGGGGAAACAAGCTGCCGGGCTCTAGCCGGCGCAGATAGCGCGCCATCATACATCAGGCGAACGGCTGCGCCAACGACCGCGGGCATTCTGCGGCGCGGTCGGGCATATTTTAGCCAATCAGGCGCCAATGCTCGTGAGATAGCGGCGGATCGCGCGCAACACCGCTTCGGGTTTCTCGGCATGGACCCAGTGTCCGGCGCCGGCGATGACGTGGGCCCGGGCCTGCGGGAACTGGGCCAGCAGCGCGTCGCGGTAGGCGTCGGTCACGTAGGGTGAGTTACCGCCGGGAATAAACTGCGTCGGGTGCGGCCAGGCCGGGATGGTTTCCCAGCCGACGATATACGGGTACTGGTCCCACAGCACCGGGACGTTGAAGCGCCAGTCGCCGTCGACGAAAGATTTCAGCAGGAACTGAATCACCCCCTCTTCCTGCAGATGCTCGCGCATCACCTGCGCCGCCTGCTGGCGGGTGCTGGCGGCGGATTCGCTGACGGCGCGGATAGCGGCGAAGATCTCATCATGGCGGCGAACATGATAATCCACCGGGGCGATATCGATCGCCACCAGACCGTTGATGCGCTCCGGCGCCAGGGCGGTCAGCGCCATCACCGCTTTGCCGCCCATCGAATGGCCGATAAAGGTGGCGCGCTCAATCTGGTGCGCGTCGAGCGTATCGAGCAGATCCTGCGCCATCGCGGGGTAGGTCATCTCTGGCGACCGCGGCGACAAACCGTGGTTGCGCATATCGACCTGCAGAATATCGTGGTCGGCGACCAGGTCGCGGGCGAGGATGCCCAGGTTGTCCAGGCTGCCAAACAGACCGTGGACCAGCACGATCGGGGAGTGGTTGTGCGGATTCTGTGCAGATTGCGCTCGGCTATTTAATTTCATGGCAAAGTTCTTTTTTTCGCTCCGTCGGGTTAGGGTATTATGTTGGACATTCTGCCATCCGGCTGCAAGACCCAGAAGTTTTCTGAGTTTTACCGCCATCCTGGTTTGACGCTATCCGCGGTTGGGATTTGTACTTATAATCCCAACGATTTGTATTCAGAAAAGATATCGCACTGGATTAAGATGAAAACAATTGAAGTTGATGATGAACTCTATCGCTATATTGCCAGCCACACTCTGCATATCGGCGAGAGCGCATCCGACATTTTACGGCGCATGCTGAAATTTTCCGCCGTTTCCCAACCGGCTACACAGGTCAGCAAAGCCGCGCCGGCGCTGGCGCCCGCGCCTGCCGTTGAGGTGAAACCCGCTAACCCGGCGAAAGATAAAGTCCGCGCCATGCGCGAGATGCTGTTATCTGATGAATACGCCGAGCAGAAGCGCGCGGTGAACCGTTTTATGCTGGTGTTGACCACCCTCTACTCCCTGGACAGTAAAGCATTTGCCGAGGCGACGGAGTCTCTGCATGGCCGCACGCGCGTCTACTTTGCGGAAGATGCGCGTACGCTGCTGAAAAGCGGTAATCAGACCAAACCGAAACAGGTTCCTGGTACACCGTGGTGGGTGATCACCAATACCAATACCGGCCGTAAATGCAGCATGATTGAGCACATCATGCAGTCGATGCAGTTCCCTGCGG
The DNA here is from genome assembly GCF_040065275.1 of Klebsiella sp. JB_Kp042. Taxonomy (NCBI): domain Bacteria; kingdom Pseudomonadati; phylum Pseudomonadota; class Gammaproteobacteria; order Enterobacterales; family Enterobacteriaceae; genus Klebsiella; species Klebsiella sp. JB_Kp042. The sequence continues at coordinate 40,433 of NZ_JBEAJL010000088.1, read as the reverse complement.
AGCTGATTGAAAAGGTTTGCGGCACGATCTAGCTTTTTAACATTTGCACCAGAAGGATCAGGCAATGGCAATCGATAAACGTGCGGGGCAGCCTGCGCAACAGAGTGATTTGATTAACGTCGCCCAACTGACTGCTCAGTACTACGTGCTGAAGCCTGAAGTCGGTAATGCGGAGCATGCGGTCAAATTCGGCACCTCCGGCCATCGCGGCAGCGCGGCGCGTCACAACTTCAACGAACCGCATATCCTGGCCATCGCCCAGGCGATTGCGGAAGATCGTGCGAAGAACGGGATCACCGGTCCGTGCTATGTCGGTAAAGATACCCACGCCCTGTCCGAGCCGGCGTTTATTTCGGTGCTGGAAGTGTTAACCGCCAACGGTGTTGACGTGATCGTGCAGGAAAACAACGGCTTCACCCCGACGCCGGCGGTCTCCAATGCGATTCTGGTGCATAACAAAAAAGGCGGTCCGCTGGCGGACGGCATTGTGATCACCCCGTCACACAATCCGCCGGAAGATGGCGGTATCAAGTACAACCCGCCAAACGGCGGTCCGGCTGATACCAACGTCACCAAAGTGGTGGAAAACCGCGCCAACGAACTGCTGGCCGCTGGCCTGCAGGGCGTGAAACGCCTTCCTCTGGACGCGGCGCTGGCTTCCGGCCACGTCAAAGAGCAGGATCTGGTGCAGCCGTTTATTGAAGGCCTGGCGGATATCGTCGACATGGCGGCGATCCAGAAAGCGGGCCTGACGCTGGGCGTCGATCCGCTGGGCGGTTCCGGTATCGAATACTGGAAGCGCATTGGCGAGCACTACAAGCTCAATCTGACCATTGTGAACGACCAGGTAGACCAGACCTTCCGCTTTATGCACCTCGATAAAGACGGCGCCATCCGCATGGACTGCTCCTCGGAATGTGCGATGGCGGGCCTGCTGGCGCTGCGCGATAAGTTCGATCTGGCGTTTGCCAACGACCCGGATTACGACCGTCACGGGATTGTCACCCCAGCCGGGCTGATGAACCCGAACCACTATCTGGCGGTGGCGATTAACTACCTGTTCCAGCATCGTCCGCAGTGGGGCAAAGAGGTGGCGGTCGGTAAAACCCTCGTCTCCTCGGCGATGATTGACCGCGTGGTGAACGATCTGGGCCGCAAGCTGGTGGAAGTGCCGGTGGGCTTTAAGTGGTTCGTCGACGGCCTGTTCGACGGCAGCTTCGGTTTCGGCGGCGAAGAGAGCGCCGGGGCCTCCTTCCTGCGCTTCGACGGCACGCCGTGGTCCACCGATAAAGACGGCATTATCATGTGCCTGCTGGCGGCGGAAATCACCGCAGTGACCGGCAAAAACCCGCAGGAGCACTATAACGAGCTGGCGGAGCGCTTTGGCGCGCCGAGCTACAACCGTCTGCAGGCTTCCGCGACCTCCGCGCAGAAAGCGGCGCTGTCTAAGCTGTCGCCGGAAATGGTCAGCGCTGACACCCTGGCGGGGGATCCGATCACCGCCCGTCTGACCGCAGCGCCGGGCAACGGGGCGGCGATTGGCGGCCTGAAAGTGATGACCGACAACGGCTGGTTCGCGGCGCGTCCGTCAGGCACCGAAGACGCCTACAAGATCTACTGCGAAAGCTTCCTCGGCGAAGAACATCGCAAACTGATCGAAAAAGAAGCGGTAGAGATTGTCAGTGAAGTGCTGAAGAACGCCTAAAGGCGCACGACCATCAGGCCCCTCGCGGGCCTGATTTTTTTCGCAAGGATAGCGATGAAAATACAACGGAAGTCCCTGTTTTTGTTCTGGGCGTGGATGGATCTCTTTTTCGTCCTGCAATTCTTATGGTGGAATATTGCCCACCGCCGACTCCCTTTTTACGACGACCTGCTGGCTTACCTCCAGCTGCTGCACGACTGGGGCGCTGCGGCGGTCTGGCTCTATCCGCTGAATGTGCTGCTGATTATCAGCATCCCGCTGTCGATGATCCTCTTTTTCCGTCAGAGCCGCTATGGGCTGTGGCTGGCCTGGGGGCAGGCGCCGCTCAGGCTGGTGTTTATGCAGCCCTCGCTTTCTGTGGGTCTGTGGCTGATTCAGGCCGCCGGCGTCCGGCATTTCGCGATCCTGGCAGGCTTCCTGCTGCTCTCTGAAGGGTTGAAAATCGCCAGCCTCTGGTACTGCAGAGGCGGGGCTCAGGGCATAAAGCGATAGCCAATCCCGGTTTCGGTCAGCAGATGCTGCGGGCGCGCCGGATCGGCCTCCAGCTTTTGCCGCAGGTGACCCATATAGATCCGCAGATAATGGCTGTGCTCCACGGCGTTAGGGCCCCACACCTGATTCAGCAGCTGGCGCTGGGTAAGCACTTTGCCGGGATTATTCAATAGCGCCGCCAGCAGGCGAAACTCGATGGGCGTCAGGTGGATCTCTTCGCTGCCGCGCAGGATGCGGCGGGCGGGGATATTGACCTCCAGGTCGGCGAAGCGCACCACCGGCTCGTCGGCCTGCGCCGCGCCGTGACGACGCAACGCGACGCGCAGGCGGGCCTGCAGCTCGCCGATGCCAAAGGGTTTACTTAAGTAGTCATCGGCGCCGGCATCCAGGGCGGCAATTTTGTCGTGCTCTTCGCTACGCGCTGACAGGACGATAATCGGCATCTGACTCCACTGGCGCAGGTCGCGAATAAAATCAATGCCGTCGCCATCCGGCAGGCCGAGATCGAGGATCGCGAGGTCGGGCTTACGGGTGGCGGCTTCGATCAGCCCGCGCTGCAGGGTTTCCGCTTCAAATACGCGCATGCCGTCGGCTTCCAGCGCGGTGCGCAGAAAGCGACGGATAGCGTGTTCGTCTTCGATAATCAGAACGTTAATCACAATTCCTCAGATAGCTCTTCCAGTTCAGGGGGCGTTTCTCCCGGCAGTGTAACACGGAATGAGGCGCCGCCTTCCGGCCGGTTGCTGGCGGAGATGGTCCCGCCGTGGACGTCGACGATGGCCTGACAGATGGCAAGGCCCAGCCCGACGCCGGGGATCGCCGACTCTTTGTTGCCGCGGGCGAATTTATCAAAGATAGCCTGTTCCTGACCCGCCGGGATCCCCGGACCATTATCCCATACCTCCAGCGACAGCTGCCGGGCGTCTGCTTCGGCGCGAATACCGATGTCCGCCCGGGCGCCGGCATACTTATGGGCATTCTCCAGCAGATTGATCAGCACCCGCTCGAACAGCGGCCCGTCGACATGCACCAGCTGCAGCGGGTCGGGTAAATCCAGTTGAACGTGCTGGCCGCCGAGGCTCGGCTCGAGCATACGCAGCGCGCTGCCGACCACTTCCTCCAGCGTCAGCCACTCCTTGTGCAGATTAAAGCCGCCGGACTGGATCCGCGCCATATCCAGCAGGTTGTTCACCAGCCGGGTGGTATTGAGCACATGCTGGCGGATTTCATTGGCCTGCGGGGCATGCTTCGAGCCCTCGCTGGCCAGATCGAGGGTCAGGATTTCCGCCTGGCCAAACAGCACGGTGAGCGGGGTACGCAGATCGTGGGACAGGGCGGCGAGCAGCGAGTTACGCAGGCTTTCGCGCTCGCTGGTCAGCCGGGCCTGCTCTTCGCTGGCGGTCAGGGTGAGACGCTCCAGGGCGCTGGCCACCAGCAGGGTGAAGGTCTCCAGCAGCCGCTGCTGCTCCGGGATCATCAGCTGGCGCAGATTCGCCGGCTCCACCACCAGCAGTCCCCAGGTGCGGGCGGCGCTCTTCAGGGGCAGGATCTGATACGGCACGCCGGGCAGGGTATCGGTGCCGGCGCCGGCGGGTTGCCCCTTATCAAAGCTCCAGCGGGCGATGGCGTCATCCCACGGCGTCAGCCCGGGCTGGTGGGTTAAGGGCAGCAGTTTCCCCTGGGCGTCCGGGAGCAGCAGCTGGCTGCGAGCCTGAAAGGTGGAGGCGATAAACCGCTCGCTGGTGGTGGCGATATCCTGCTGGCTACGACCCACCGCCAGCGCTTTGGACATTTCATACAGGTGGCGGGTACGCCGCTCGCGATAGCGCGCCACCCGCGCCTGGTAGCGCACGCCGGCGGTGAGGTTACCGATAAGCAGGCCAACGGTGAGCATCACGCCGAAGGTGAGCAGATACTGGACATCTGACACCGCCAGCGTGCCGCGCGGGGCGACAAAAAAGAGATCGAAACTGATAACGTTGATCACCGTCGCCAGCACCGACGGCCAGCGGCCATAGAGCAGGGCGATGATCACCACCCCCAGCAGATAGAGCATGACCAGGTTGGCGGCTTCGAAGGCCATCAGCCACTGCATGGCCACCAGAGTAATGATGGCGCACAGGGCCACCGCCAACGCGCAGCCCTGCAGCTGCAGCCGCCATTTCTCCAGCGCCGGACGAGTGTCGCTGGCGCGCGCCGGAAGGGGGAAGGGCTTTTCATCCAGGGCGATGACCACCAGATCGAGGTCCGGCGCGTGACGAGCCAGACGGTCGGCGAAGCCGCTGCGATCCCACCAGCGGCGCTTGCTCTGGCGGCCGATGACAATTTTTCCGAGGTTATGTTCGCGCGCGTAATGGAGGACCGCTTTCTCTTCAGACGGGTCGGAGAGGGTGGCGGTTTCGGCGCCCAGCTCCTGGGCCAGACGCAGCGCGGCGAGGATGGCCCGCCGCCGGGATTCCGGCAGGCGGTGCAGGGAAGGCGTTTCGACATATACCGCATGCCAGACGCTGCCCAGACGGGCGGCGAGGCGGGCGGCGGTACGCACCAGCTTTTCGCTGCCGGTGTTGTGCCCGATACAGAGCAGAATGGCGTCGCGGGTGTGCCAGACTTTCTCCTGGCCCTGGCGGTCGCGCCAGGCGCGCATCTGCTCATCGACGCGATCGGCGGTACGGCGCAGAGCCAGTTCGCGCAGCGCAATCAGGTTCCCTTTGCGGAAAAAGTTCTCGATAGCGCGCTCGGCCTGGCCGCCGATGTAGACTTTGCCCTCATTGAGCCGCTGGCGCAGATCGTCAGGGGGGAGGTCCACCAGCACCACGTCGTCCGCGGCGTCAAAAAAGGGATCGGGGACGGTCTCCCGCACCTGCACGCCGGTGATCCCGCTGACAACGTCGTTCAGGCTTTCCAGATGCTGAACGTTAACCGTGGTGAAGACGTCAATCCCGGCTTCCAGCAGTTCGTCCACATCCTGCCAGCGCTTCGGATGGCGGGAGCCGGGGGCATTACTGTGCGCCAGTTCATCCACCAGAATCAGCGCCGGGCGGCGGGCGAGGGCGGCGTCGAGGTCGAACTCATACACGTAGCGCCCGCGGTGAGCGAGCCGCCGCGGCGGCAGGGTGCTCAGGCCCTGCAGCATCGCGGCGGTCTCTTTCCGGCCGTGGGTCTCCGCCACGCCAATCAGAATATCCAGCCCCTGGGCCCGCAGCCGCTGCGCTTCCGCCAGCATCGCCCAGGTTTTCCCCACCCCGGCGCAGGCGCCGAAGAAGACTTTCAGTTTGCCGCGATGCGGGGCGGCGGTGTGCTGCAGCAGGCGGTCAGGGTCCGGACGCAGCGGCTCGTCACTCATTTACTTATCCTTCAGGGCATCCAGCGCCATATTGAGTTGCAGTATATTGACCACCGGCTGGCCAAGGAAGCTCAGCAGCGGCGTTTGTGTGGCCTGGTTAACCAGCGTGGTCACCTGGTCGACGCTCAGCTGGCGCGCTTTGGCCACCCGGGGCGCCTGCCACAGCGCGGCGGCCGGGGTCAGGTTGTTATCGAGACCGCTCGCCGAGGTGGTGACCAGTTCGACTGGCACCCGCGGGTCGGCATCCGGGTTCGCGGCGCGCAGGGCCTGCACCCGCTCGCTCACCGCCTTATCCAGCGCCGGGTTGCTGGCGGCGAGGTTGCTGCCGCCAGAGGCCATCGGGTTATCCGCTGTCTCCGCGGTGGCTGACGGGCGGCCCTGGAAATAGCCTGCGGCGGTAAAGTTCTGGCCAATCAGCGCCGAGCCGCGCACCTCGCCGTTCAGGCGGATCAGCGAGCCATTGGCCTGTGAGTTAAACCACCACTGTCCCAGGCTGGTGGTCAGCAGAGGATAAACGCCGCCGGTGAGCAGGGTTAACAGAATAAATAGCACAAGTGCTGGACGAATCAATGACATAGTTTGTTCCTCACACCAGACCGCTCAGGGTCAGCAGCAGGTCAATGGCTTTAATACCGATAAAAGGCACCAGCAGACCGCCGAGGCCGTAGATCCACAGGTTGCGGCGCAGCATCGCCGAGGCGGAGAGCGGGCGATAGCTCACCCCTTTCAGGGCCAACGGGATCAGGAAGACGATGATCAGCGCGTTGAAGATAACGGCGCTGAGGATCGCCGACGATGGCGAATGCAGGCCCATCACGTTCAGCATCGCCAGCTGGGGATAGACCGCGGCAAATGCCGCCGGAATAATGGCGAAATATTTCGCCACGTCGTTGGCAATACTGAAGGTGGTCAGCGAGCCGCGCGTCATCAGCATCTGTTTGCCGATATGGACCACCTCAATCAGTTTGGTGGGGTTGGAATCCAGGTCGACCATGTTGCCCGCCTCTTTCGCCGCCTGGGTGCCTGAGTTCATGGCCACCGCGACGTCGGCCTGGGCCAGCGCGGGCGCGTCGTTGGTGCCGTCGCCGGTCATCGCCACCAGCCGACCTTCCGACTGATACTGGCGGATCAGCGCCAGCTTGGCTTCCGGCGTCGCTTCGGCGAGGAAATCGTCGACGCCGGCCTCGGCTGCGATCGCCGCGGCGGTAAGGCGGTTATCGCCGGTGATCATCACCGTTTTAATGCCCATTTTGCGCAGCTGGGCGAAACGCTCTTTGATGCCGCCTTTGACGATATCTTTAAGCGAAATAATCCCCAGCACCTTTTCACCTTCGGCAACCACCAGCGGCGTTGCCCCCTGGCGGGCGACCTCTTCCACCTGCTTCTCGACATCGGCAGGGAAGTGGCCGCCGTTGGCCTCCACGTGACGGCGAATCGCGTCCACCGAGCCTTTACGGATCATGCGCTGATCGATATTGATACCGCTCATCCGCGTTTGCGCGGTAAAGGGGACAAAGGTGGCGTGCAGCGACTGCAGATCGCGTTCGCGCAGGTTGAAGCGCTGCTTCGCCAGCACCACGATGCTGCGTCCCTCAGGGGTTTCGTCCGCCAGCGAGGAGAGCTGGGCGGCGTCGGCGAGGGTTCGTTCTTCCACACCGCGCGCCGGCAGGAAAGCGGAGGCCTGGCGGTTGCCGAGCGTAATGGTCCCGGTTTTATCCAGCAGCAGGACATCGACATCGCCTGCTGCCTCCACCGCGCGGCCGCTGGTGGCGATCACGTTGGCGCCCAGCATACGGCTCATCCCGGCGACGCCGATCGCCGACAGCAGACCGCCGATAGTGGTCGGGATCAGGCACACCAGCAGAGCGACCAGCACGGTGACGCTCACCGCATTGCCGCTCCAGGCCGAGAAGGGCCAGATGGTGGCGGTGGCCAGCAGGAACACCAGCGTCAGGGCGATCAGCAGGATCGTCAGGGCGATTTCGTTCGGCGTTTTACGGCGCTGGGCGCCTTCCACCATGGCGATCATCCGGTCGAGGAAGGTTTCTCCCGGGTTGACGCTGCAGCGGATCACCAGCCAGTCGGAGAGGATGCGCGTCCCGCCGGTCACCGAGGCGAAATCGCCGCCGGATTCGCGGATCACCGGCGCGGATTCGCCGGTAATGGCGCTTTCGTCCACCGAGGCGCCGCCTTCGATGACTTCGCCATCGCAGGGGATAATATCCCCGGCTTCCACCAGCACCACGTCGCCTTTGCGCAGATCTTCCGCCGGCACATGGTCGACCGTCGCGTCATGCTGCGGGGCGCGCAGCTTACGGGCGAAGGCCGTTTTTTTCACCCCTTTCAGGCTATTGGCCTGGGCTTTGCTGCGGCCTTCCGCCATCGCTTCGGCAAAGTTGGCGAACAGCACGGTAAACCATAACCAGATACTGATGGCGGCGGTAAACGTGGCGCTGCCGGTCAGGGCGCCGCCAGCCATGGCGATGGCCAGCAGGGTGGTTAACAGGCTGCCCACCCAGACGATAAACATCACCGGATTGCGCCACTGCACCATCGGGCTGAGTTTTTTCACGGCATCCAGCAGCGCCTGGCGCACCAGCGTCGGCTCCAGCAGGGCTAATTGTTTGCGACTCATAACAGGGGGCTCCGCATCGCTCAAAGTAAGGAAAAGTGTTCGGCCAGCGGGCCAAGCGCCAGCGCAGGAATAAAGGTCAGGGCGCCCACCAGCAGCACGGTGCCGATCAGTAGACCGATAAACAGGGCGTCGTGGGTGGCCAGGGTACCGGGGCTGGCCGGTTGAATTTTCTTCGTCACCAGCGAGCCGGCGATAGCCATCACCGGAATGATGACGGCGAAGCGTCCAGCCAGCATGCAGAACGCCAGCAGCAGGTTCCAGAAGGGCGTCGCCGCGCCCAGGCCGGCGAAGGCGCTGCCGTTGTTATTGGCCGCCGAGGTGACGGCGTACAGCACTTCGCTAAAGCCGTGCGCGCCGGGGTTGAACATCCCGGCGCGGCCGGCCTCGGTCATCATCGCCAGCGCCGTGCCGAGCAGTACCAGCGTCGGGGTGACCAGAATGGCCAGGGCGATCATTTTCATTTCCCGGACATCGATTTTCTTCCCGAGGTACTCCGGGGTGCGGCCGACCATCAGCCCGGCGATAAACACCGCCAGCATAACGAACAGCAGCATGCCATAGAGACCCGAGCCGACGCCGCCGAACACCACTTCGCCAATCTGCATCAGCCACATCGGCACCATCCCGCCCAGCGCGGTGAAGGAGTCATGCATGGCGTTGACCGCGCCGCAGGAGGCGGCGGTGGTGATCACCGCGAACAGACTGCTGGCGAGAATACCGAAGCGGCTCTCTTTACCTTCCATATTCAGGCTGCTGTCGGCGCCCAGCGTCAGCAGGTGCGGGTTGCCGCGGGTTTCCGCCCACATCACCACGGCGACGCAGAGGATAAAGATCAGCGTCATCGCCCACAGAATAGCGCGCCCCTGGCGGCGATCGCTCACCACCTCGCCGAAGGCGAAGCACAGCGCCGCCGGGATCAGGAAGATGGCCAGCATCTGCACGAGATTGGTCAGCGCCGTCGGGTTTTCAAACGGATGGGCGGAGTTAGCGTTAAAGAAACCGCCGCCGTTGGTGCCCAGCAGCTTAATCGCTTCCTGTGAGGCGACAGGCCCCATCGGCAGCAGCTGGTGCGCCCCTTCGAGGGTGGTAAAGGGCTGGTAAGCCTGCAGGTTCTGCGGCACGCCTTGCTGAATAAAGAACAGGGCCGCCAGCAGAGAGAGCGGCAGCAGCAGCCACAGGGTAATGCGCGTCAGGTCGACCCAGGCATTGCCGAGGGTGGACATTTTCTGTCGGGCGAAGGCGCGGGTCAGGGCGAAGACCACGGCGATGCCGGTGGCGGCGGAGAGGAAATTCTGCACCGTCAGCCCCACCATCTGGCTGAGATAGCTCATGGTGCTTTCGCCGGCGTAAGCCTGCCAGTTGGTATTACTGACAAAGCTGACCGCGGTGTTGAGCGCCAGATCCCACGGCAGCCCCGGCAGGTGCTGCGGGTTAAAGGGCAGCACGCCCTGGAGCATCAGCAGGGCAAACAGCGCCAGGCCGCCGAGGGCGTTAAACAGCAGGATCGCCAGCAAATACTGCAGCCAGCCCATCTCTTCGGCGCGGATCCCGGCCACGCGCCACAGAACGCGCTCGACGCCGGCCAGGCCGGGAAGCGGGATGTCGTTCACCATTCTCGCCAGACACATCCCCAGCGGGCGCGCCAGCGCCAGCAATACCAGCAGATAGCTGGCTAATAATAAAAATCCCTGGGCAGCCATCAGAATGCCTCCGCATGTATCAAGGCATAAACCAGATAAGCCAGTAACAGGAACACCAGCCCAACGCCAGTGAGTACGCCTGCAGTCACAATCCACCTCCGGGTGTGTTTTTGATTTACCAGGAGAATAGAAATTACGGCGCAAAGATTTCGCAAAAATCCGCGGGCGCGGTGTAAAAAAAGTATAAAAATGGCAAAGGCACAATTTAACTGATGGTTAGTATTAATTTAACTTTTTCGTAACTAATTTACGGGATGAATGTAAATTAAGTATAAATACGTGCTTTTTAGTGGTCGGATGAGTAGTAAAATTACAACCAACGCGGTACTATTTTGCTCAAACAAACATGGTAATTTTTTACCGGCGCGACTTGCCGGCCTGACAAAGGGGAGAGAAATGATGGCGTTGTACAAAGCTTATCCTGCTCATATTATTTTGCTGCGTCGGGCTTTCGCCGTCGTGGCTGGCGTCGCGGCGCTGCCGGTGATGCTGTTCTGGAAAGATCGCGCCCGCTATTACAGCTGGCTGCACCGGGTGTGGTCGAAAACCAGCGAGCAGCCGGTGTGGATGGCGCAGGCGGAAAAAGCCGCTCACGACTTCTACTGATTCGCCCTGCTGCAATGAAAGCCAATAACCGCCGGTTGCCCCCGGCGGTTTTTTTTCGTCGCTTGTCTACACTCGTTGCAAGCGCCGCAGCGGGATTGGCAGGTGCTTATTTTGCCGGAGCGCGCTATTTTTTCCGGCTTAGATCATGAGATGAGTTTTGCTGACGGATAATGAGGAGTGATATGGCCACCCATCTGGTCTGGTTACGCACGGATTTACGCATTCACGATAACCTGGCGCTGGCCGCCGCCTGCCGCGATCCGCAGGCGCAGGTGCTGGCGCTCTATATTGCCACCCCGGGGCAGTGGCGCGAGCATCATATGGCGCCGCGGCAGGCCGCTTTTATCGCCAGCCATTTGCACAGTCTGCACGCCGCGCTGGCGGAGCGTGGCATACCGTTGTGGGTAGAAGAGGCGGACGATTTTAGCGCCAGCGTCGAGCGGCTGGCCCAGTTTTGCCAGCAGCACCAGGTCAGTCACCTGTTCTACAACTATCAGTACGAATTCAATGAACGCCAGCGCGATGCCGCCGTTGAGAACACCTTGAGCGAAGTGATTTGCCAGGGATTTGACGACAGCGTCCTGTTGCCGCCCGGCAGCGTACTGACCGGCGGCGGCGAAATGTATAAAGTCTTCACTCCGTTTAAGAATGCGTTTATTCGCCGGCTGCGGGAAGGGCTGCCGGCGTGCGTGGCCGCGCCAAAGCCGCGCGAGGCACCCGCCCGCCAGGCGCCGCCGCCGCCGGAGCTCAACTATCCGCAAACGCCGTTCGATGGGCTGCTGTTTGCCGCGGATGAAAAAACGGCGCTGGCGCGGCTGCGCGCGTTTTGTCAGCAACCGGCGGCGGATTATGAGGGGCAGCGCGACTTCCCGGCCGTGGAAGGGACCAGTCGCCTGTCGCCCTGCCTGGCCACCGGGGTGCTGTCGCCGCGCCAGTGCCTGCATCGGCTGCTGACGGAACACCCCGCCGCGCTGGACGGCGGGGCAGGCGCCACCTGGCTTAATGAGCTGATTTGGCGCGAGTTTTACCGCCATCTGATGGTCTACTATCCGAAACTCTGTAAAGGACGGCCGTTTGTCGCCTGGACCGATAAGGTCGCCTGGCGCGAAGAGGATGGCGCCCTGCAGGCCTGGCAGCGCGGGGAGACCGGCTATCCGATTGTCGATGCCGCCATGCGCCAGCTTAACGCCACCGGCTGGATGCATAACCGGTTGCGCATGATCGTCGCCAGCTTCCTGACTAAAGATCTGCGCCTCGACTGGCGGGCAGGGGAGCGCTATTTCATGAGCCAGCTGATTGATGGCGACCTGGCGGCGAACAACGGCGGCTGGCAGTGGGCGGCTTCGACGGGCACCGACGCCGCGCCCTATTTCCGCATATTTAATCCCACCACCCAGGGCGAGAAGTTTGATAAGCAGGGGGTGTTTATGCGTCGCTGGCTGCCGGAGCTGGCAAAGGTGCCGGAGAAGGCGCTGCATCAGCCGTGGGCGTGGGCGGATAAACAGGGGGTTACGCTGGATTATCCGCGCCCGATAGTCGATCACAAGCAGGCGCGGCAGGAGACGCTGGCGGCCTGGGAGGCCGCCAGAAAGGGGATTACTCCACCGCCAGACGGCGGGTCCTGACCTTCAGCGAGTGATACAGCCAGATGACCAGCACCACGCCGACGCAGGCCAGCGCGCCCCAGGTGATCTGGCTGAAGACGTTGATGTAGGCGTCAATGGAGTAGTTCATCGCCCCGGCGGCGTCGAATGACGCCTGCGAGGTCTGGTCGGCGATAACGCCGGCCAGATAGTTGGCGATAGCCCCGGAGAGCAGCATATAGATGCCGGTCAACACCCCGGTGACCCCCGGGATCTCAATGCGGGTGATTTGCGACATCGCGACCGGGTCGATAAACAGTTCGGCAAAACCCATCACCGCCAGCCCCAGCACCATCAGCGGCATGGACGACTGACCATAGGCCGCCGACCAGCGGGCGCTGAGGGTTAGGATGCAGAACCCGGCGCTCATCAGGCCCAGACCGAGGGCAAATTTTCCCCAGATGCGCACGGTGCGATTACCGCCGACGCTCTCTTTCACCAGCCACGCCAGCACCATGCCGCAGAGCATCACCGCGAAGGCGTTGAGCGACTGGAACATAGCGGTAGGGACTTCGTAGCTCATGATATGGCGGTTAACGAAGCGGTCAATATACAGGCTGATGGAGCTGCCGCCCTGTTGGGCGAAGGCCCAGAACAGCAGGCTGAAAGCGGTCAGGACGACGATCAGGCGCAGATCCTTGCGCTGTTTATCGGTCTCGGCGCGCAGGTAGATCCGCGCCAGCACCGCGAGGCCAATGGCCGTGGCCACGATCAGGGCATATACCGACCACTCCTGCCAGAACAGCACGGCAATCAGCAGCGGAGCAGTGACCAGCAGCACCAGCAGCCAGCCCCAGTTCGGCAGCAGGAAGCGACGGGCGCACAGCGCCTGGCGGTTCACGCCGGCGGTATGCTGGAAGTGACGGTTGCCGCAGAGGAAAATCACCAGTCCCGCCACCATGCCGATGGCCGCCAGGGCAAAGCCCATCGCCCAGCTATACTCCTCCTGGACGTAGCCGCAGGCGATCGGCGCGATGATCGAGCCGATATTGCCCGCGGCATACATCAGCGAGAAACCGCCATCGCGACGCGGATCGGCGGGTTCGTACAGCTCGCCCAGCAGACAGCTGACGTTGGATTTAAACAACCCGTAGCCGCAGACGATGATCGCCAGCGACAGGTAGAGGAAGACCGGGGCGGTTTCGCTGGCCCCGAGCACCAGATGGCCAATGGCCATCAGCAGCGCGCCGAGCATGACCGCCATCCGGTTGCCTAACAGCTTATCGGCCAGATAGCCGCCGAGGATCGGCGTCACATAGACCAGCGAACAGTAGGCGCTGAACAGGGCGTAAGCGTGGTTATCGTCATATTTAAGCTGATTGGTGAGATAGAGGATCAGCAGGGCGCGCATGCCGTAGAAGCTAAAGTATTCCCAGATTTGCAGCGCCACGACGTAGTAAATCGCCCGCGGTTGCGATGATGTTGTCTTCATGAGAAGTGTGTTTCCTGGCGTAAAGCGAAAGTCGATCGTTCTGCATGAATAGCGTTTAATTAGTCATATTCATGGCTTGAGGGGCTTTCTGATTATTTAATATGCTTTATTAGTGCATAAATATACACGAATGCGCGGCGGGATGAATAGACAAATTGCGCTATTCGGTAAAAAGTCATCGTCAGTGTCGGAGGCGGACTATCGACGACCCGAATGGATCTGGTTATGTTATGCCTTTGTATACCCTGATTATCTGCTGGAGTGGCGATGAAAAATAGCGAACTGGAACAACTGATAAACGACAAGCTCAATAGCGCAGCCATCAGTGACTTCGCCCCTAACGGTCTGCAGGTGGAAGGGCGCGACACGGTGCACAAGATCGTCACCGGAGTCACGGCCAGCCAGGCGCTGCTGGATGAGGCCGTCCGCCTGCAGGCGGATGCGGTAATCGTCCATCACGGCTATTTCTGGAAAAACGAATCGCCAGTGATCCGCGGCATGAAGCGCCGGCGCCTGAAAACCCTGCTGGCCAACGATATCAATCTCTACGGCTGGCACCTGCCGCTGGATGCCCATCCCGAGCTGGGCAATAACGCGCAGCTGGCGCATCTGCTGGGGATTAACGTGCTGGGCGAAATCGAACCGCTGGTGCCCTGGGGCGAACTGTCGATGCCGGTGTCCGGCCTCGAGCTGGCCTCGTGGATTGAAGCGCGGCTGGGACGCAAGCCGCTGTGGTGCGGCGATACCGGGCCGGACACCGTCAGCCGCGTCGCCTGGTGTACCGGGGGCGGCCAGAGCTTTATCGACGCCGCGGCGCGCTTTGGCGTGGACGCGTTTATCACCGGCGAGGTGTCGGAACAAACCATCCACTCTGCCCGCGAGCAGGGCCTGCATTTTTATGCCGCCGGCCACCACGCCACCGAGCGGGGCGGCATTCGCGCCCTCAGCGAATGGCTGACGGAAACCACCGACCTGGATGTCACCTTTATTGATATTCCTAACCCTGCCTGACGGGAGAGAGAAAAGTGCAGCGAGCGCGTTGTTATCTGTTAGGAGAAACGGCTGTCGTGCTGGAGCTGGAGCCGCCGGTTACCCTTGAAAGCCAGCAACGGATCTGGGGATTAGCCCAGCGTCTGGCGAACCATGAAGAGGTGATTGACGCCATTCCCGGCATGAACAATATCACTGTGGTGCTCCGCCGCCCGCAGGAGGTGGCGTGGGAGGCGATAGACCGTCTGCAGCGCTGGTGGGAGGAGAGCCTCGCGATCGAGCCTGAGTCGCGCTCGCTGTCTGTTCCGGTCGTCTACGGCGGCGAGGCCGGACCGGACCTCGGTGTAGTGGCGCAGCACAGCGGCCTGAGTGAAAAACAGGTCGTGGAGCTGCACACCTCGGTGGAATATCTGGTCTGGTTTATTGGTTTTCAGCCGGGATTTCCCTACCTGGGCGGGCTGCCTGCGGCGCTGGCGACACCGCGTCGCGCCGAACCGCGCGTGCTCGTCCCGGCCGGATCGGTGGGTATCGGCGGCGCGCAAACCGGTATCTATCCGCTGGCGACGCCCGGCGGCTGGCAGCTGCTGGGGCGCACCGCGCTGACGCTGTTCGACCCGGCGCGGAAGGAGCCTGCGCTACTGCGCGTGGGCGATAAAATTCGCTTTGTGCCGCAAAAGGAGGGGGTATGTTGACCTTGATCCGCGCCGGCCTGTACACCTCGGTACAGGACGGTGGACGAGAAGGCCTGCGCCAGTCTGGCATCAGCCGCTGCGGCGCCCTGGATTATCCCTCGCTGGTGATTGCCAATCTGCTGGTTGGCAACGAGGCGAATGCCGCCGGGCTGGAGATTACCCTCGGCCAGGTGGAGATCGAATTTGCCCGCAGCGGCTGGTTTGCGCTGACCGGCGCCGCCTGCGAAGCGACGCTGGACGGTAAAGCGGTCTGGGTGGGCTGGCGCACCGCCTACCGGGCCGGGCAGCGGCTGGTGCTGAAAACGCCCCAGCATGGCATCCGTAGCTATCTGGCGGTGGCGGGCGGGATTGCGGTCCCCGAGGTCCTTGGCTCGCGCTGCACGGATCTCAAGGCGGGGATTGGCGGTCTGGAAGGACGCCGCCTGCAGGATGGCGACAAGCTGAAGCTCGGGAAAGCCGCCCGCCGCTTCACCACCCCGCGCGGCGTCAAGCAGCTGCCGCTGGGCAACCGCATTCGTGCGCTGCCCGGGCCGGAGTACCATGAATTTGACGAGGCCTCGCAGGCGTCATTCTGGCGCGCCCCCTGGAAGCTCAGTCCGCAGAGTAACCGCATGGGGTACCGCCTGCAGGGGCAGCCGCTGAAACGCACCACCGATCGTGAAATGCTGTCGCACGGCCTGCTGCCGGGCGTGGTGCAGGTGCCGCACAACGGCCAGCCCATTGTGCTGATGAACGACGCGCAAACCACCGGCGGCTATCCGCGGATCGCCTGCATTATCGATGCCGATATGTACCAGCTGGCGCAGATCCCGCTGGGGCAGCCGATCCATTTCGTGGCCTGCTCGCTGGAGGAGGCGCTGAAGGCGCGGGCCGATCGCCAGCGTTATCTTGAACAACTGGCCTGGAGACTCCACGATGATGATTGATCTTAATGCCGATCTCGGGGAAGGCGGGGCGAACGATAGCGCGCTGCTCCAGCTGGTGTCATCGGCGAATATCGCCTGTGGTTTTCACGCCGGCGACGCCGGGCTGATGGTGCAGAGCGTGCGCGAGGCGCTGAAGTACGGCGTGGCGGTGGGCGCCCATCCGGGATATCCCGACCGGGAAAATTTTGGCCGTACGGCGATGGATCTGCCGCCGGAAACGGTCTATGCCCAGACGCTGTATCAGATTGGCGCTCTGGCGGCGATCGTTCAGTCGCAGGGCGGCGAGATGCAGCACGTGAAGCCGCACGGCATGCTCTACAACCAGGCGGCCAAATCGCCGCCGCTGGCCGACGCGATCGCCCGCGCGGTCCGCGATGTTAACCCGCAGCTGGTGCTGGTGGGTCTGGCGGGCAGCGAATTGATCCGCGCCGGTCAGCGCTATGGTCTGACGACGCGTCAGGAGGTGTTTGCCGATCGCGGTTATCTGGCCGACGGCAGCCTGGTGCCGCGCAGCCAGCCCGGGGCGCTGATTGACAGCGAAGAGCAGGCCCTGGCGCAAACCCTCGAGATGGTGCAACACCACCGGGTGCGCAGCGTCAGCGGCGAATGGGCGAACGTGGTGGCGCAGACGGTATGTCTGCACGGTGATGGTCCGCATGCCCTCGATTTTGCCCGCCGCTTACGGGCGGCGTTCGCCGGGCGCCATATTCTGGTCAGCGCTCAGCCTGAGGCTGAGATATGACAATCGGCATGACCGCGAAGGAGAGGATGGTGGCGGGAGTATTACTCACCGGTTTCGAACCCTTTGACGGCGAGACGGTGAACCCTTCCTGGGAAGTGGTGCAGCAGCTTGACGGCACTATGATTGCTGGCCAGCCGGTGACCGCCCGGCAGCTTCCCTGCGTGTTTGGCGAGGCGCTGTCGGCGCTCGACGCGGCGATAGAAGACCTGCAGCCGAAGCTGGTTATCGCGGTGGGGCAGGCCGGCGGTCGGGTCGATATCAGCGTCGAACGTGTGGCGATCAACGTCGATGATGCGCGTATCCCCGATAACAAAGGCCAGCAACCCATCGACACGCCGATCGTCGACGGCGGGCCGGCGGCGTGGTTCAGCACCTTGCCGATCAAAGCGATCGTCAGCGCGCTGCGCGATCGCGGGATCCCGGCCTCGGTGTCGCAAACCGCCGGCACCTTCGTCTGCAACCACGTCATGTACGGCCTGTTGCATAGGCTGCAGGGTCAGGCTGAGGTGAGAGGCGGTTTTATCCATATTCCATGGCTACCGGCGCAGGCGGCGGCCCATCCCGGCGAGCCGAGTATGGCGATCGCCACCGTGCGGGAGGCGCTGGAGACGGCCATTGCCGTGGCCCTGCGCCAGCCGGTGGACAGTAAACTGGGCGGCGGCGCCACCCACTGACAAAAGGATGACAGTATGCCGGAAGGTCCGGAGATCCGCCGCGCGGCGGATACACTGGAGGCGGCAATCAAAGACGAACCCTTAACCGACGTCTGGTTCGCCTTTCCCCGGTTGCAACCCTACCAAACCCCGCTGATTGGTCAGCGGGTTACCCATATCGACACCCGGGGCAAAGCCCTGCTGACCCGCTTCTCCGGCGGCCTGACCCTGTACAGCCATAATCAGCTGTACGGCGTCTGGCGCGTGGTTGACGCTGGCGAACAGCCCGCCTCTAACCGGGTGCTGCGCGTCAGGCTCCAGACCGCCAGCAAGGCGATTTTGCTCTACAGCGCGTCGGACATTGAGATGCTCACAGCGGAGCAGGTGGCCAACCATCCGTTCTTGCTGCGCATCGGTCCGGACGTACTGGATATGACGTTAACCGCGGAGCAGGTGAAAGCGCGGCTGCTGTCGGCCAAATTCCGCCATCGTCAGTTTTCCGGCCTGCTGTTGGATCAGGCTTTTCTTGCCGGGCTGGGAAACTATCTGCGGGTGGAAATCCTCTGGCAGGTGGGGCTGACCGGGCAGCATAAGGCCTCGGAGCTGAATGCAATACAACTGGATGCGCTGGCGCACGCGCTGCTCGATATCCCGCGGCTTTCTTATCGCACCCGCGGCCAGCCCGATGACAACAAGCACCACGGCGCGCTGTTCCGCTTTAAGGTGTTCCATCGCGATGGTGAACAGTGCGAGCGCTGCGGGGGCGTGATTGAGAAGACGATGCTCTCCTCGCGGCCCTTTTACTGGTGCCCGCACTGCCAGCATTAAGCCGGCGGCCAGGCAGCGCCAGACCTCATCGTCAGGCATAAAAAAACGCGCCATCAGGCGCGTTTTTATCATCCGGACAGCGAGATTAACGCTTGATGTCGGACTGGAAATCGCGTTTTTCGTAGCCGGTATAGAGCTGACGCGGACGGGCGATTTTCATGCCATCGCTGTGCATTTCGTTCCAGTGCGCAATCCAGCCCACGGTACGCGCCATGGCGAAGATAACGGTAAACATGGAGGACGGAATACCCATCGCTTTCAGGATGATACCGGAGTAGAAGTCGACGTTCGGGTAGAGTTTCTTCTCGATGAAGTACGGGTCGTTCAGCGCGATATGCTCCAGCTCCATGGCCACCTGCAGCAGGTCGTCTTTGGTGCCCAGCTCTTTCAGCACTTCATGGCAGGTTTCACGCATCACGGTGGCGCGCGGGTCGTAGTTTTTGTACACACGATGGCCGAAGCCCATCAGGCGGAAAGAGTCATTCTTGTCTTTCGCACGACGAACAAATTCCGGAATGTGCTCAACGGAGCTGATCTCTTCCAGCATTTTCAGCGCCGCTTCGTTGGCGCCGCCGTGCGCCGGTCCCCACAGGGAGGCGATGCCGGCTGCGATACAAGCGAACGGGTTAGCGCCGGAAGAGCCCGCAGTACGTACCGTCGAGGTCGAGGCGTTCTGTTCGTGATCGGCGTGCAGGATCAGAATACGGTCCATTGCGCGCTCCAGCACCGGATTGACTTCGTACTCTTCGCACGGCGTGGCGAACATCATGCGCAGGAAGTTGCCGGCGTAGGAGAGGTCATTGCGCGGATAAACAAACGGCTGGCCGATAGAATACTTGTAACACATGGCTGCCATGGTCGGCATTTTGGACAGCAGGCGATAGGCGGCAATTTCACGGTGACGCGGGTTATTCACGTCGAGGGAGTCGTGATAGAACGCCGCCAGGGCGCCGGTGATCCCGCACATAACGGCCATCGGGTGAGAATCGCGACGGAACGCATGGAACAGACGAGTAATCTGCTCATGGATCATGGTGTGGCGGGTGACGGTGGTTTTGAATTCGTCATATTCGGCCTGGGTCGGTTTTTCACCGTTTAGCAGAATGTAACAAACTTCAAGATAGTTTGATTCGGTCGCTAACTGGTCGATCGGGAAGCCACGGTGCAGCAGGATCCCCTCGTCACCATCGATAAACGTAATTTTAGATTCACAGGAAGCGGTAGATGTGAAACCTGGGTCAAAGGTAAATACGCCTTTTGAACCAAGACTACGAATATCAATAACATCCTGACCGAGCGTGCCTTTTAGCACATCCAGTTCAATAGCAGTGTCACCACCCAGGGTGATTTTTGCTTTAGCATCAGACATTTATGGTCTCCTTAGCGCCTTTATTGCTTAAGACTGCCGGGTGGTGGATTTGCTTTCGGCCCGCGCCCGTATACGTTACCAGTTTGTTATGTTGCACACAGCTCTGCGTCAGCGAAAAGGGCAGGGTACAGAGCAACGGCGCTTGATGGCACGTTCTTCAGGGCTGCGGTGAAACAACAGCAAATCAGCGTTTTAGCAGTCCGAATATTAAAACCTGTATACCACTAATAACTGTCCTGATTACATCGGTCAATACTGACACACTGTTACATAACTTATTCTCAGGTGAAAGCATGACCTCATAACTTTTGAGCATTATTGCATTTAACTGGTAATGGTTGTAACAAGAATGTTTAATATTTGTCAAATCAGGTGATTAAAAATTAAAAAAATGTTGTTATCGTGACCTTGATCACTGTTCCGGAGAAAACCCAACAAACTATATGTAGGTTAATTGTAATGATTTTGTGAACGGCCTATACTGCGGCCAGGTCTCCGGAACACCCTGCAATCCCGAGCCACCCAGCGTTGTTTAGTGATGTTTTAATGCCTGAAAAGACGTTTTAACATGACTTCTGGTTATAGAAAGGACGCTGTCTGACCCGCAAGCAGACCGGAGGAAGGAAACAATAAGAACAGCATGTGGGCGTTATTCATGGTAAGAAATGTGAAAAAACAAAGACCTGTCAATCTGGATCTACAAACGATACGGTTCCCAATCACGGCGATAGCGTCCATTCTCCATCGCGTTTCCGGTGTCATCACCTTCGTGGCGGTCGGAATTCTGCTTTGGCTGCTGGGCACCAGCCTCTCCTCCCCTGAAGGTTTTCTGACGGCGGCCTCGATCATGGATAGCTTCTTTGTGAAGTTCATCATGTGGGGCATTCTCACCGCGCTGGCCTATCACGTCGTTGTTGGTATCCGCCATCTGATGATGGACTTTGGCTACCTGGACGAAACCCTCGAAGCAGGGAAACGTTCCGCCAAGATTTCTTTTGTTATTACTGTCGTGCTTTCACTTCTCGCAGGAGTCCTCGTATGGTAAGCAACGCCTCAGCACTGGGACGCAACGGCGTACATGACTTTATTCTGGTCCGTGCTACCGCCATCGTTCTGACCCTCTACATCATCTACATGGTTGGCTTCTTCGCGACCACCGGTGAAATCTCATGGGAAGTGTGGACCGGATTCTTTGCCTCCGGCTTCACTAAAGTCTTCACTCTGCTGGCTCTCGTTTCCATTCTTATCCATGCCTGGATCGGGATGTGGCAGGTGTTAACGGACTACGTTAAACCACTGGCTCTGCGCCTGGTTCTGCAACTGGCTATCGTTGTAGCGCTGGTGGCTTACGTTCTTTATGGATTTGTTGTGGTGTGGGGTGTGTAATGAAATTGCCAGTCAGAGAGTTTGATGCTGTTGTCATCGGTGCCGGCGGCGCAGGTATGCGCGCGGCGCTGCAAATTTCCCAGAGCGGACAGACCTGTGCGCTGCTCTCCAAAGTTTTCCCGACCCGTTCGCACACCGTATCCGCGCAGGGTGGTATCACCGTCGCGCTCGGTAACTCCCATGAAGATAACTGGGAATGGCATATGTACGACACCGTAAAAGGGTCGGACTATATCGGCGACCAGGACGCCATCGAATATATGTGTAAGACCGGCCCGGAAGCGATTCTCGAGCTGGAGCATATGGGCTTGCCGTTCTCCCGTCTTGACGACGGCCGTATTTATCAGCGCCCGTTCGGCGGCCAGTCGAAGAACTTCGGCGGCGAGCAGGCGGCGCGTACCGCGGCGGCGGCTGACCGTACCGGCCACGCCCTGCTGCACACCCTGTACCAGCAGAATCTCAAAAACCACACCACTATCTTCTCCGAATGGTATGCCCTCGATCTGGTGAAAAACCAGGACGGCGCGGTGGTGGGTTGTACCGCCCTGTGCATCGAGACCGGCGAAGTGGTCTACTTTAAAGCCCGCGCCACCGTGCTGGCGACCGGCGGCGCAGGCCGTATCTATCAGTCCACCACCAACGCCCACATCAACACCGGTGACGGCGTCGGGATGGCCATTCGCGCCGGCGTGCCGGTGCAGGATATGGAAATGTGGCAGTTCCACCCGACCGGTATCGCCGGGGCCGGGGTGCTGGTTACCGAAGGCTGTCGCGGCGAAGGCGGTTATCTGCTGAATAAACACGGCGAGCGCTTTATGGAGCGTTATGCGCCGAACGCGAAAGACCTGGCGGGTCGTGACGTGGTGGCGCGTTCCATCATGATCGAGATCCGCGAAGGCCGCGGCTGCGACGGTCCGTGGGGCCCGCACGCGAAACTGAAACTGGATCACCTGGGTAAAGAGGTTCTGGAATCTCGTCTGCCGGGTATCCTTGAGCTGTCCCGCACCTTTGCTCACGTCGATCCGGTGAAAGAGCCGATCCCGGTTATCCCAACCTGCCACTACATGATGGGCGGTATTCCGACCAAAGTGACCGGCCAGGCGCTGACCGTCAATGAGAAGGGCGAAGACGTGGTGATCCCGGGTCTGTTCGCGGTGGGCGAAATCGCCTGCGTATCGGTCCACGGCGCCAACCGTCTGGGCGGCAACTCGCTGCTCGACCTGGTGGTCTTCGGCCGCGCGGCGGGCCTGCATCTGCAGGAGTCTATCGCCGAGCAGGGCACGCTGCGCGACGCCAGCGAATCCGATATCGAAGGCTCGCTGGACCGCCTCAACCGCTGGAACAACACCCGTTCCGGTGAAGATCCGGTGGCGATCCGCAAAGCGCTGCAGGAATGTATGCAGCATAACTTCTCGGTGTTCCGCGAAGGCGATGCGATGCACAAAGGTCTGGAACAGCTGAAAGTGATCCGCGAGCGCCTGAAAAACGCCCGTCTCGACGATACCTCCAGCGAGTTCAACACCCAGCGCGTTGAGTGCCTGGAGCTGGATAACCTGATGGAAACCGCGTACGCGACCGCCGTATCCGCTAACTTCCGTACCGAGAGCCGTGGCGCTCACAGCCGCTTCGACTTCCCGGATCGTGATGATGAAAACTGGCTGTGCCATTCCCTGTATCTGCCAGAGTCGGAATCCATGACGCGTCGTAGCGTCAACATGGAACCGAAACTGCGTCCGGCATTCCCGCCGAAGATTCGTACTTATTAATGCGGAGACAGGAAAATGAAACTCGAGTTTTCAATTTATCGCTATAACCCGGATGTTGACGACGCTCCGCACATGCAGGATTACACCCTCGACGCGGAAGAAGGTCGTGACATGATGCTGCTGGATGCGCTGATCCAGCTGAAAGAAAAAGATCCGTCGCTGTCGTTCCGCCGCTCCTGCCGTGAAGGGGTCTGCGGTTCCGATGGCCTGAACATGAACGGGAAAAACGGTCTGGCGTGCATCACGCCGATCTCCGCGCTGAATCAGCCGGGCAAGAAGATTGTTATCCGCCCGCTGCCAGGATTACCGGTTATCCGTGATTTGGTGGTGGACATGGGGCAATTCTATGCACAATATGAGAAGATTAAGCCTTACTTGTTGAATAATGGGCAAAATCCTCCGGCTCGCGAGCATCTGCAGATGCCTGAGCAGCGTGAGAAGCTCGATGGCCTGTACGAGTGTATTCTGTGCGCATGTTGTTCGACCTCGTGCCCGTCGTTCTGGTGGAACCCGGACAAGTTCATCGGCCCGGCAGGCCTGCTGGCCGCGTATCGCTTCCTGATCGACAGTCGCGATACCGAAACCAGCGAGCGTCTGGACGGCCTGAGCGATGCTTTCAGCGTATTCCGCTGTCACAGCATTATGAACTGCGTCAGTGTGTGTCCTAAGGGGCTGAACCCGACGCGCGCCATCGGCCATATTAAGTCGATGCTGCTGCAGCGCAGCGCGTAAGTTGTTTTAGTTGCCGGATGGCGACGTAAACGTCTTATCCGGCCTACAGGAGCATATTTTGTAGGCCTGATAAGCGAAGCGCCATCAGGCAATAGAAATAGCAGGAAATCTTTAAAAACCGCCAAATATGTACCAGTAATCAAGGCGTTCAGAGCGAGGTAAGGCGGCAACTGAACGCATCCCCGGGAGCATAGTGAACTATGTGACCGGGGTAAGTGAAGGCAGCTAACGCAACCGCAGCCTGAACGCCGAAGATTAATGGCAGTTTTTAAAGGTTCCTTAGCGGATAGAAACCACAACTCGTCCGCAACAAGTGAACCCCGGCACGTGCACTCGGTGTGCGTGGTAGTTTCTACGGCGAAATAAGCATATGAATGCTTAAGGGATCACGATGCAGAACGGCGCAATGAAAGCCTGGCTGGACTCTTCTTACCTCTCTGGTTCGAACCAGAGCTGGATAGAACAGCTCTATGAAGACTTCTTAACCGATCCTGACTCTGTTGACGCCAACTGGCGTTCAATGTTCCAGCAGTTACCTGGCACCGGAGTTAAACCGGATCAATTTCATTCCAAAACGCGTGATTATTTCCGTCGACTGGCGAAGGATGCCTCACGTTACACTTCTTCGATTTCCGACCCAGACACCAATGTGAAGCAGGTTAAAGTCCTGCAGCTCATCAACGCATACCGTTTCCGTGGCCACCAGCATGCGAATCTCGATCCGCTGGGGCTGTGGAAGCAAGAGAGAGTGGCGGATCTCGATCCGGCCTACCACGATCTGACCGAGGCCGATTTCCAGGAAAGCTATAACGTAGGTTCATTTGCCATCGGTAAAGACACGATGAAGCTGGGCGAGCTGATTGCCGCCCTTAAGCAAACCTACTGCGGCTCCATCGGCGCGGAATACATGCATATCACCTCTACCGAAGAAAAACGCTGGATCCAGCAGCGCATTGAATCGGTAGCCGGCAAAGCGAGCTTTACTGCGGAAGAGAAAAAACGTTTCCTCGGCGAACTGACTGCCGCGGAAGGACTAGAGCGCTACCTCGGCGCCAAATTCCCGGGGGCGAAGCGCTTCTCGCTGGAGGGTGGCGACGCCCTGATCCCCATGCTCAAAGAGATGATCCGCCATGCGGGTAAGAGCGGCACCCGTGAAGTGGTGCTGGGCATGGCGCACCGTGGCCGTCTCAACGTGCTGGTCAACGTGCTGGGTAAAAAACCGCAGGACCTGTTCGACGAGTTTGCCGGCAAACATAAAGAACACCTTGGTACCGGCGATGTGAAGTACCACATGGGCTTCTCTTCCGATATAGAAACCGAAGGCGGTCTGGTGCACCTGGCGCTGGCGTTTAACCCGTCGCACCTCGAGATCGTCAGCCCGGTGGTGATCGGTTCCGTACGCGCCCGTCTGGATCGTCTGGACGAGCCGAGCAGCAACAAGGTTCTGCCGATCACTATCCACGGCGACGCTGCGGTGACCGGCCAGGGCGTGGTTCAGGAAACCCTGAACATGTCCAAAGCCCGCGGTTACGAAGTGGGCGGGACCGTGCGCATCGTTATCAACAACCAGGTGGGCTTCACGACCTCTAACCCGCTGGATGCGCGTTCGACCCCGTACTGCACCGACATCGGTAAAATGGTGCAGGCGCCGATTTTCCACGTCAACGCCGACGACCCGGAAGCGGTCGCTTTCGTCACCCGTCTGGCGCTGGATTTCCGCAATACCTTCAAACGCGATGTCTTCATCGACCTGGTGTGCTACCGCCGTCACGGCCATAACGAAGCCGATGAGCCGAGCGCAACCCAGCCGCTGATGTATCAGAAGATCAAAAAGCACCCGACTCCGCGCAAAATCTATGCTGACAAGCTGGAGCAGGACAAGGTCGCGACCCTGGAAGATGCTACCGAGCAGGTTAACCTCTACCGCGATGCGCTGGATGCCGGCGAATGCGTGGTGAAGGAATGGCGTCCGATGAACATGCACTCCTTTACCTGGTCGCCGTACCTCAACCATGAGTGGGACGAGAGCTATCCGGATAAAGTGGAGCCGAAGCGTCTGCAGGAGCTGGCCAAACGCATCAGTACGGTGCCGGAAGGTATCGAAATGCAGTCCCGCGTGGCGAAAATTTACGCCGACCGCCAGGCGATGGCGGCAGGTGAGAAGCTGTTCGATTGGGGCGGCGCTGAAAACCTGGCCTACGCCACGCTGGTTGACGAAGGTATTCCGGTGCGTCTGTCCGGGGAAGACTCCGGTCGCGGCACCTTCTTCCACCGTCATGCGGTGATCCATAACCAGACCAATGGTTCAACCTACACCCCGCTGCAGCATGTCCATAACGGTCAGGGCCAGTTCCGCGTTTGGGACTCCGTGCTGTCTGAAGAAGCGGTGCTGGCGTTTGAATATGGTTACGCCACTGCAGAGCCGCGCACCCTGACCATCTGGGAAGCGCAGTTTGGCGACTTCGCCAACGGCGCGCAGGTGGTGATCGACCAGTTCATCTCCTCCGGTGAGCAGAAGTGGGGCCGGATGTGCGGCCTGGTGATGCTCCTGCCGCACGGCTACGAAGGCCAGGGCCCGGAGCACTCCTCCGCCCGTCTGGAGCGTTATCTGCAGCTGTGCGCTGAGCAGAATATGCAGGTATGCGTGCCGTCCACGCCGGCGCAGGTGTACCACATGCTGCGTCGTCAGGCGCTGCGCGGTATGCGTCGTCCGCTGGTGGTGATGTCGCCGAAGTCGCTGCTGCGTCATCCGCTGGCGGTCTCCAGCATGGATGAGCTGGCAAACGGCACTTTCCTGCCGGCCATCGGTGAAATCGATCAACTTGATCCGCAGGCTGTGAAGCGCGTGGTGCTGTGCTCTGGTAAGGTTTACTACGACCTACTGGAACAGCGCCGTAAAAACGAGCAAAAAGATGTCGCTATCGTTCGTATCGAGCAGCTCTATCCGTTCCCGCATCAGGCGGTGCAGGATGCGCTGAAAGCGTATGCGCACGTACATGATTTTGTCTGGTGCCAGGAAGAGCCGCTCAACCAGGGCGCATGGTACTGCAGCCAGCATCACTTCCGTGAAGTGATTCCGTTTGGGGCCTCTCTGCGTTATGCAGGCCGCCCGGCCTCCGCCTCTCCGGCGGTAGGGTATATGTCCGTTCACCAGAAACAGCAACAAGATCTGGTCAATGACGCGCTGAACGTCGATTAATTAAAGGATACACAATGAGTAGCGTAGATATTCTGGTTCCCGACCTGCCTGAGTCCGTAGCTGACGCAACCGTCGCCACCTGGCACAAAAAACCGGGCGACGCGGTCGTCCGTGACGAAGTCCTGGTCGAAATCGAAACTGACAAAGTGGTACTGGAAGTACCGGCATCAGCGGACGGCATTCTGGATGCAGTGCTGGAAGACGAGGGCGCTACCGTCCTGTCTCGCCAGATCCTTGGCCGCCTGCGCGAAGGTAACAGCGCAGGTAAAGAAAGCAGCGAAAAAGCCGATGCGAAAGCGTCCACGCCGGCGCAGCGTCAGCAGGCCTCTCTGGAAGAGCAGAACAACGATGCGCTGAGCCCGGCGATCCGTCGTCTGCTGGCTGAACACAACCTCGACGCGGCGGCCATCAAAGGCACCGGCGTCGGCGGCCGCCTGACCCGCGAAGATGTCGAGAAACATCTGGCGAAAGCCCCGGCGGCGGCAGAAGCCAAAGCGCCAGCCGCTGCCCCGGCAGCCGCGCCGGCGCCGCAGCTGGGCCACCGCTCTGAAAAACGCGTCCCGATGACCCGCCTGCGTAAACGCGTGGCCGAGCGTCTGCTGGAAGCGAAAAACTCCACCGCCATGCTGACCACGTTCAACGAAGTCAACATGAAGCCAATCATGGATCTGCGTAAGCAGTACGGCGACGCGTTCGAAAAACGTCACGGCATCCGTCTGGGCTTTATGTCCTTCTACGTGAAAGCGGTGGTGGAAGCGCTGAAACGCTATCCGGAAGTGAACGCCTCTATCGATGGCGACGACGTGGTGTACCACAACTACTTCGACGTCAGCATGGCCGTATCCACTCCACGCGGCCTGGTCACCCCGGTTCTGCGTGACGTTGACCTGCTGGGCATGGCGGATATCGAAAAGAATATTAAAGAGTTGGCGGTGAAAGGCCGTGACGGCAAGCTGACCGTAGACGACCTGACCGGCGGTAACTTCACCATTACCAACGGCGGCGTGTTCGGCTCCCTGATGTCCACGCCGATCATCAACCCACCGCAGAGCGCCATCCTGGGTATGCATGCCATTAAAGACCGTCCGATGGCGGTGAATGGCAAGGTAGAGATCCTGCCGATGATGTACCTGGCGCTCTCCTACGACCACCGTCTGATCGACGGACGTGAATCGGTAGGCTTCCTGGTGGCGATTAAAGAGCTGCTGGAAGATCCGACCCGTCTGCTGCTGGACGTGTAGTCAGCAAGCGTATTACCTACCGTAGGCCGGATAACACGCGTTAACGCCGTTATCAGGCCTACAGGTTTAAAGATAATTACACCCTGAAGGATGGACTGAACACATGAACTTACATGAATATCAGGCAAAACAACTTTTTGCCCGCTATGGCTTACCGGCGCCGGTGGGTTATGCCTGTACTACTCCGCGTGAAGCAGAAGAAGCCGCTTCAAAAATCGGCGCGGGTCCGTGGGTAGTGAAATGTCAGGTTCACGCTGGTGGCCGCGGCAAAGCGGGCGGTGTGAAAGTGGTGAAGAGCAAAGAAGAGATCCGCGCATTTGCCGAGCACTGGCTGGGCAAACGTCTGGTGACCTATCAAACAGATGCGAACGGCCAACCGGTTAACCAGATCCTGGTTGAAGCGGCGACCGATATTGACAAAGAGCTGTACCTGGGCGCGGTCGTTGACCGTAGCTCCCGTCGCGTAGTGTTCATGGCCTCTACCGAAGGCGGCGTGGAAATCGAAAAAGTGGCGGAAGAGACCCCGCACCTGATCCACAAGATCGCCATCGATCCGCTGGCGGGCCCGATGCCTTATCAAGGTCGTGAACTGGCGTTCAAACTGGGTCTGGAAGGTAAACAGGTTCAGCAGTTCACCAAGATCTTCATGGGTCTGGCGACCATTTTCCTGGAGCGCGACCTGGCGCTGATCGAAATCAACCCGCTGGTTATCACTAAGCAGGGCGACCTGATCTGCCTCGACGGCAAACTGGGCGCTGACGGCAATGCGCTGTTCCGCCAGCCGGATCTGCGCGAAATGCGCGACCAGTCGCAGGAAGATCCGCGTGAAGCGCAGGCGGCGCAGTGGGAACTGAACTACGTCGCGCTGGACGGCAACATCGGCTGCATGGTTAACGGCGCAGGCCTGGCGATGGGTACCATGGACATCGTTAAACTGCACGGCGGCGAACCGGCTAACTTCCTCGACGTGGGCGGCGGTGCGACCAAAGAGCGCGTCACCGAAGCGTTCAAAATCATCCTCTCTGATGACAACGTGAAAGCGGTGCTGGTGAACATCTTCGGCGGTATCGTGCGTTGCGACCTGATCGCTGACGGCATCATCGGTGCGGTAGCGGAAGTTGGGGTTAACGTTCCGGTCGTGGTTCGTCTGGAAGGTAACAACGCCGAACTGGGCGCGAAAAAACTGGCTGACAGCGGCCTGAATATTATTGCAGCGAAAAGTCTGACGGACGCAGCACAGCAGGTTGTTGCCGCAGTGGAGGGGAAATAATGTCAGTTTTAATTAATAAAGATACCAAGGTTATCTGCCAGGGCTTCACCGGTAGCCAGGGGACCTTCCACTCTGAACAAGCGATCGCTTACGGTACGCAAATGGTTGGCGGCGTGACGCCAGGCAAAGGCGGCACCACTCACCTGGGCCTGCCGGTGTTCAACACCGTGCGCGAAGCCGTTGAAGCGACCGGCGCCACCGCGACCGTGATCTACGTTCCGGCGCCGTTCTGCAAAGATTCCATTCTGGAAGCGATTGACGCGGGCATTAAGCTGATTATCACCATCACCGAAGGTATCCCGACGCTGGATATGCTGACCGTGAAAGTGAAACTGGACGAAGCGGGCGTGCGCATGATCGGCCCGAACTGCCCAGGCGTGATCACGCCGGGCGAATGCAAAATCGGCATCATGCCGGGTCACATTCACAAGCCGGGTAAAGTGGGCATCGTTTCCCGTTCCGGTACCCTGACCTATGAAGCAGTTAAGCAGACCACCGACTACGGCTTCGGTCAGTCTACCTGCGTCGGTATCGGCGGCGACCCGATCCCGGGCTCTAACTTCATCGATATCCTGAAGCTGTTCCAGGAAGACCCGCAGACCGAAGCGATTGTGATGATCGGTGAGATCGGCGGTAGCGCGGAAGAAGAAGCGGCTGCCTACATCAAAGAGCACGTGACCAAGCCGGTTGTCGGTTACATCGCGGGCGTGACCGCGCCGAAGGGCAAGCGTATGGGCCATGCTGGCGCCATCATCGCTGGCGGTAAAGGTACTGCCGATGAGAAATTCGCAGCCCTGGAAGCAGCCGGTGTGAAAACCGTTCGCAGCCTGGCCGATATCGGCGAAGCGCTGAAAGCTATCATCAAGTAAACCCTCTCTGCTTATCCGCAAGCAGAAATCTGTCCGATTTCGACATGGTTGGCCACCGTCAGGTGGCCTTTTTTTTGGCCGTTATCCGCTTCTCCCGAAAGCCGCTGCGTTAGCAAACCCTGCGTTTGGCAAAAACCTTATCTATCATATTGATTTTATGAATTATTTCATAAATATTATCGACGCGTGGTTGTCGGAAATGAAAATTTGCCCTGGTCGTACCGCAGGGTAACGAAACAGACAGTAAAAAAAAGAGTGGGGGAGGGGATAAGAAAGCAGGAAAAAATACTGTGAGCGGTCTAGCATTAATCGGATCGGCTCTTTTTTTTATTTTTTTCCTGTGGCGTTAAATAATATTACCTATGATTCTCATCTTTCCCTTTTTAGTAACCAATCAAGGCATACTTTAAACACAGCATTAACATTGGGTTTACCAATATTCTTTATTGAGCTACATAATTAACACGCAGAGTAAAAATTGATTTATATCAATACTTAATGCTTGGAAAAATCCTTCAAAAAACGTTAAATTGTCTCAAGTCAAATTGGCCTAAACCGGCCATCTTCGCTATATATTGATCACCGTCGAAAAATGTAAAACTGGAACAATAAAAACATATTTATTGTAAGGTTATTGCGGCGTAATATATTGGGGAATCAATTGGGTTTTTCGTTAACGTATTTGTAACCTTGTCCTGGCGTGGTTTCACTTTCGGTTGAAACCCGCTCCGGGCGGGCGACAAATAAAAATTTGTATTGGGGCATGCGTATGAGCCAGAGCTTCTCGGTTCATTTTCGGAGTCTTCATGCGATGAGCAAGGAGTCATGATGTTAGATATAGTCGAACTGTCGCGCTTACAGTTTGCCTTGACCGCGATGTACCACTTCCTGTTTGTGCCACTGACGCTCGGTATGGCGTTCCTGCTGGCCATCATGGAAACGGTCTACGTCCTTTCCGGCAAACAGATTTATAAAGATATGACCAAATTCTGGGGCAAGTTGTTTGGTATCAACTTCGCGCTGGGTGTGGCGACCGGTCTGACCATGGAGTTCCAGTTCGGGACTAACTGGTCGTATTACTCACACTACGTGGGCGATATCTTCGGCGCGCCGCTGGCCATTGAAGGTCTGATGGCCTTCTTCCTCGAATCCACCTTTGTAGGTCTGTTCTTCTTCGGTTGGGATCGTCTGGGTAAAGTTCAGCATATGGCCGTCACCTGGCTGGTCGCTCTGGGCTCCAACCTCTCCGCGCTGTGGATCCTCGTCGCTAACGGCTGGATGCAGAACCCTATCGCATCGGACTTCAACTTTGAAACCATGCGTATGGAGATGGTCAGCTTCTCCGAACTGGTGCTCAACCCGGTTGCTCAGGTGAAATTCGTTCACACTGTGGCGTCTGGCTATGTCACCGGTGCGATGTTTATCCTGGCTATCAGCTCCTGGTACATGCTGAAAGGCCGTGACTTTGCCTTTGCTAAGCGCTCCTTCGCCATCGCAGCCAGCTTCGGTATGGCGGCGATCCTCTCCGTTATTGTGCTGGGTGACGAATCCGGTTACGAAATGGGTGACGTGCAGAAAACCAAACTGGCGGCTATCGAAGCAGAGTGGGAAACCCAGCCTGCGCCGGCGGCCTTTACCCTGTTTGGTATTCCCGATCAGAATGCGCAAACTAACCACTTCGCTATCCAGATCCCCTACGCGCTGGGCATCATTGCCACCCGCTCGGTGGATAAGCCGGTTATCGGTCTGAAGGATCTGATGGTTCAGCACGAAGAGCGTATCCGTAACGGCATGAAAGCCTACGCGCTACTGGAGCAACTGCGCGCCGGTTCCACCGACCAGGCCGTTCGCGACCAGTTCAATAACGTGAAGAAAGATCTCGGCTATGGTCTGCTGCTGAAACGCTATACCCCGAACGTCGCTGACGCCACGGAAGAGCAGATCGCCAAAGCCACCAAAGACTCTATTCCAAGCGTCGCACCGCTGTACTTCGCCTTCCGTATCATGGTGGCGTGCGGCATCCTGATGCTGTTGATTATCGGCGCCTCCTTCTGGAGCGTGATTCGTAACCGTATCGGCGAGAAAAAATGGCTGCTGCGCGCCGCGTTCTATGGCCTGCCGCTGCCGTGGATTGCCGTGGAGTCGGGCTGGTTTGTTGCCGAATACGGCCGTCAGCCATGGGCGATTGGTGAAGTCCTGCCGACGGCGGTGGCCAACTCGTCGCTGACCGCGGGCGATCTGATCTTCTCTATGTTGCTGATCTGCGGTCTGTACACGCTGTTCCTGGTGGCTGAACTGTTCCTGATGTTCAAGTTTGCCCGCAAAGGACCTAGCAGCCTGAAAACCGGCCGCTATCACTTTGAACAGTCCTCTGCGGCTATTCAGTCGGCACGCTAAGACAGGAGTCGTCAAATGATCGATTATGAAGTATTGCGTTTTATCTGGTGGCTGCTGATTGGCATCCTGCTGATTGGCTTCGCCGTCGCCGACGGGTTCGACATGGGGGTGGGCATGCTCACCCGCTTCCTCGGCCGTAACGACACCGAGCGTCGGATTATGATCAACGCCATCGCCCCGCACTGGGACGGTAACCAGGTGTGGCTGATCACCGCCGGCGGCGCGCTGTTCGCTGCCTGGCCGATGGTCTACGCCGCGGCGTTCTCCGGTTTCTATGTGGCGATGATTCTGGTGCTGGCCTCGTTGTTCTTCCGTCCGGTCGGTTTCGACTACCGTTCCAAGATCGAGGACACCCGCTGGCGCAACATGTGGGACTGGGGCATCTTCATCGGCAGCTTCGTGCCGCCGCTGGTGATTGGCGTGGCCTTCGGCAACCTGCTGCAGGGCGTGCCGTTCCATGTCGACGAATACCTGCGTCTGTTCTATACCGGTAACTTCTTCCAGCTGCTGAACCCGTTTGGTCTGCTGGCCGGTATCGTCAGCGTGGCGATGATCCTCACCCAGGGCGCGACCTACCTGCAGATGCGTACCGTAGGCGAACTGCATCTGCGCACCCGCACCGTCTCCACGGTGGCGGCGCTGGTGACGCTGGTCTGCTTCGCGCTGGCGGGCGTGTGGGTCTACTACGGCATCGACGGCTATGTGGTGAAATCGGTGATTGACCATACCGGCCCGTCTAACCCGCTGACCAAAGAAGTGGTGCGTGAGGCTGGCGCGTGGATGGTGAACTTTAACAATATGCCAGCGCTGTGGGCGATCCCTGCCCTGGGCGTGGTGCTGCCGCTGCTGACCGTCGTTTCGACCAAAGCGGATAAAGGCGCCTGGGCATTCCTGTTCTCCTCGCTGACCCTGGCCTGCATCATTCTGACTGCCGGTATCGCGATGTTCCCGTTCATCATGCCGTCCAGCACCATGCTGAACGCCAGCCTGACGATGTGGGACGCGACCTCCAGCCAGCGGACGCTGAACCTGATGACCTACGTGGCGATTGTCTTCGTGCCGATCATTCTGGGCTACACCAGCTGGTGTTACTGGAAGATGTTTGGCCGCATCACCCGTGAAGACATCGAAAAGAACACCCACTCGCTGTACTAAGGTAAGGAGCTATATATGTGGTACTTCGCATGGATTTTGGGAACGCTTCTTGCCTGTGCCTTTGGGGTGATTACCGCGCTGGCGCTTGAGCACGTGGAAGCCACCAAAGCAGGTAAAGAAGAACACTGATGAGTATTATCGTGATGCGATATACGAAATCATTCGGGTTGCATCGAGGCGGCAAGTCTGTGAATCCCCAGGAGCTTACACCAGTAAGTGACTGGGGTAAGCAGACGTAGCCAACAAAGAGGCGACGTGAATGATAAAGTATATGTATGCGATAATGGACAAGCGCCCGTTAAGGGCGCTTTCCTTGTTGATGGCGCTGCTGCTGGCAGGCTGCATTTTCTGGGATCCGTCGCGCTTTGCCGCGAAGACCAGCGAGCTGGAAATCTGGCACGGTTTCTTGCTGATGTGGGCGGTTTGCAGCGGCGTAATTCACGGCGTGGGCTTCCGCCCGCGTGCCGTTCACTGGCAGGGGATTTTTTGTCCGCTTATCGCTGATATCGTGCTCGCTTTAGGTCTCTTCTTTTTCTTCTTTTGAATAAGAGATCTCTGTTAATGCTATGGGCTTGCATAAGCCCATAAAAATTTACTCCCCGTTTACTTTCCCCCATTCCAAACCACCTTTCCCGCGCGTATAGTAGCGAAGTTTGAAAGCTCTAACCTTTTTTTGCATTACCGGGATGTAAAGTGAATACAACGCTGTTTCGATGGCCGGTTCGGGTCTACTACGAAGATACCGACGCCGGTGGTGTGGTTTACCACGCCAGTTACGTCGCTTTTTATGAAAGAGCACGCACAGAGATGCTGCGCCACCATCACTTTAGTCAACAGGTTCTGTTGGCTGAACGCGTTGCCTTCGTGGTTCGCAAAATGACGCTGGAGTATTTTGCCCCCGCCAGACTCGACGACATGCTCGAAGTCCAGACGGAAATTACCTCGATGCGCGGCACCTCTTTGGTTTTTACGCAGCGAATCGTCAACGCCGAGAATACAGTGTTAAACGAAGCTGAGGTTCTCATTGTGTGCGTTGATCCACTCTTAATGAAGCCACGTGCGCTTCCCAAGTCTATTGTCGCGGAGTTTAAGCAGTGACTGACATGAATATCCTTGATTTGTTCCTGAAGGCGAGCCTTCTGGTTAAACTTATCATGTTGATTTTGATTGGTTTTTCTATCGCTTCCTGGGCTATCATTATTCAGAGAACGCGTATCCTTAACTCGGCCGCGCGCGAAGCTGAAGCGTTCGAGGACAAATTCTGGTCCGGGATTGAACTGTCCCGTTTGTATCAGGAGAGCCAGGGGCGTCGCGATAATCTGACCGGTTCGGAGCAGATCTTCTACAGCGGCTTCAAAGAGTTTGCGCGCTTGCATCGGGCCAACAGCCATGCGCCGGAGGCGATCGTCGAAGGGGCATCGCGCGCGATGCGTATTTCGATGAACCGCGAGCTGGAAACGCTGGAGACCCATATTCCGTTCCTCGGCACCGTAGGCTCCATCAGCCCGTATATCGGTCTGTTCGGCACCGTCTGGGGGATCATGCACGCCTTTATCGCCCTTGGCGCGGTGAAGCAGGCCACCCTGCAGATGGTGGCGCCGGGTATCGCCGAAGCGCTGATCGCCACCGCGATCGGTCTGTTCGCCGCTATCCCGGCGGTGATGGCGTACAACCGCCTGAACCAGCGGGTGAACAAGCTTGAACTGAATTACGACAACTTTATGGAAGAGTTCACCGCTATTCTGCACCGTCAGGCCTTTACCACCAGCGAAAGCAATAAGGGGTAAGCCATGGCCAGAGCACGTGGACGCGGACGTCGCGAACTGAAGTCCGAGATCAACATCGTTCCGCTGCTGGATGTCCTGCTGGTGCTGTTGCTGATCTTTATGGCAACGGCGCCGATCATTACGCAGAGCGTGGAAGTCGATCTGCCGGACGCCACGGAATCGCAAGCGGTGAAAAGCAATGACGATCCGCCGGTGATTGTGGAAGTCTCCGGGGTAGGGCAGTACAGCGTGAAAGTGGGGCAGGAGACGCTGTCCCAGCTGCCGCCGGAGCAGGTGATTGCCGAAGCGAAGCGTCGTCTTGAAGCCAATGAGAAAACGGTATTCCTGATCGGCGGTGCGAAAGACGTCCCTTACGATGAAATTATTAAAGCGCTGAACCTGTTGCATAGCGCAGGGGTTAAATCGGTCGGCTTGATGACCAAACCTATTTAATCGCTTCAGGTAGGTGCGTCCGCACGGCGTTCGGCGGCGAGTATCGCTCGCCGTCGGTGCGCATCGCGGGTACAGGCGAACAGTTTTTGGGAACCGATAGTGTCAAAGGCAACCGAACAAAACGACAAGCTTAAACGAGCGATCATCATTTCAGTCGCGCTGCACATCATACTGATCGCGCTGCTGATATGGAGTTCGTTTGACGAGCATCTGGATGCCTCTGCCGGCGGCGGCGGGGGATCGTCGATTGATGCCGTCATGGTCGATCCGGGGGCGGTGGTAAACAATTATAACCGTCAGCAACAGCAGCAGGCCAGCGCACGTCGCGCCGCTGAACAGCGTGAAAAACAGGCGCAGCAGCAGGCGGAAGAGTTACGTGAGAAGCAGGCGGCGGAACAGGAACGGCTGAAACAGCTCGAACAGGAGCGGCTGCAGGCGCAGGAAGCGGCGAAAGAAGCGAAGGAACAACAGAAGCAGGCTGAGGAAGCCGCTGCCAAGGCTGCCGCGGCGGCGAAAGCCAAAGCGGATGCGCAGGCCAAAGAAGCGCAGGAAGCGGCGGCCAAAGCGGCCGCCGAGGCGAAAGCGAAGGCGGATGCCCAGGCGAAAGCGGCTGAACTGGCGGCAGCGAAAGCGGCTGCTGACGCGAAGAAACAGGCCGAAGCTGCCGCCGCAAAAGCGGCTGCCGATGCGAAGAAACAGGCGGAAGCCGAAGCGGCGAAAGCCGCGGCAGAGGCGCAGAAGAAAGCGGAAGCGGCAGCGGCGAAGAAAGCGCAACAGGAAGCGGAGAAGAAGGCTCAGCAGGAAGCGGCTAAGCAGGCAGCGGCTGAAAAAGCGGCAGCAGAAAAAGCCGCCGAAAAAGCCGCTGAGAAGGCCGCCGCGCAAAAAGCGGCCGCGGAGAAGGCCGCCGCCGAGAAAGCCGCCGCCGCTGAAAAAGCCGCAGCAGCCAAAGCGGCTGCTGCTGAGAAGGCGGCGGCCGATAAAGCGGCCAAAGCGGCAGCAGCAAAAGCCGCGGCAGCGAAGAAAGCGGCTGCCGCGAAAGAAGCGGACGGCGTGGACGACCTGCTCGGCGATCTGAGCTCAGGTAAGAATGCGCCGAAAGGTAGCACCAGCGGTAGCACAGGTGGCTCTTCACCTGCTAAAGGAAGTAAACCGGGGCAGGGCGGTGCGTCTCAGGCAGAGATTGCCAGCTATATTTCGCAGGTGCAGGCCGCGATTAAAGGACATCTCTATGACTGGGATACGTACAAGGGTAAAGTATGTACGTTGCGCGTAAACCTGGCTCAGGATGGAACGTTGTTGAGTGTGAAATCGGAAGGCGGCGATCCGGCGTTCTGCCAGCAAATGCTGGCGGCCACCAGTCGGATGAGCAAATTCCCTAAACCGCCGTCGCAGGCTGTTTATGAAACGTTCAAAAATGCGCCACTGGACTTCAAACCTTAAGCGCTTTTTCCCCTGCGTCAGCGGGGGGAAAGAAAATAGGGCGGTCATGGGTTTTGGTAGTTTTGTGTATTTGAGTTTGTTAACATTCTGCTAAATTATCGTGGGCTTTCCGCCCGGATAAGGGAGATATGATGAAGCAGGCATTACGAGTAGCATTTGGTTTTTTAATGCTGTGGGCGGCGGTGCTGCACGCAGAAGTACGTATCGAGATCACCCAGGGGGTGGACTCGGCGCGCCCCATCGGCGTGGTACCGTTCCAGTGGGCCGGCCAGGGCGCTGCGCCGGAAGATGTTGGCGGTATCGTGGCGGCTGACCTGCGCAACAGCGGTAAATTCAACCCGCTGGATCGCTCGCGTCTGCCGCAGCAGCCGACCAGTGCCCAGGAAGTGCAGCCTGCTGCCTGGTCTGCGCTGGGCATTGACGCCGTGGTCGTCGGTCAGGTGACGTCAAACCCGGATGGTTCTTACCAGGTAGCGTATCAGCTGGTGGATACCGGCGGTGCGCCGGGCACAACGCTGGCGCAAGGCTCTTTCAAAGTCACTAAACAGTACCTGCGCTATGCCGCGCACACTGCCAGCGACGCGGTATTTGAAAAGCTGACCGGTATTAAAGGCGCCTTCCGGACTCGTATCGCCTACGTGGTGCAGACCAATGGCGGTCAGTTCCCGTATGAGCTGCGCGTTTCCGATTATGATGGCTACAACCAGTTTGTGGTTCACCGCTCCTCCCAGCCGCTGATGTCCCCGGCCTGGTCACCGGACGGTTCAAAACTGGCTTACGTCACCTTCGAGAGCGGTCGCTCTGCGCTGGTGGTGCAGACCCTGGCGAACGGCGCTGTGCGTCAGATTGCCTCCTTCCCGCAGCACAACGGCGCGCCGGCGTTCTCGCCGGATGGTTCTAAACTGGCCTTCGCGCTGTCGAAAACCGGTAGCCTGAACCTGTACGTGATGGATCTGGGCTCGGGTCAGATTCGTCAGGTGACCAACGGTCGCAGCAACAACACCGAACCAAGCTGGTTCCCGGACAGCCAGAACCTGGCCTTTACCTCTGACCAGGCCGGTCGTCCGCAGGTGTATAAAGTCAATATTAATGGCGGCACGCCGCAGCGTATCACCTGGGAAGGTTCGCAGAACCAGGACGCTGACGTGAGCGCGGATGGTAAAACGATGGTAATGGTCAGCTCGGCCGGCGGCCAGCAGCACATTGCCAAACAAGATCTGGAAGCGGGTGGTGTACAGGTTCTGTCATCAACGTTTTTAGACGAAACGCCAAGTCTGGCACCTAACGGCACTATGGTAATCTACAGCTCTTCTCAGGGGATGGGATCCGTGCTGAATCTGGTTTCTACAGATGGGCGTTTCAAAGCGCGTCTTCCGGCAACTGATGGACAGGTAAAATCGCCTGCCTGGTCGCCGTATCTGTGATAATAAATAATTGATTATTAAAGGAATCAAAGAAATGCAACTGAACAAAGTGCTGAAAGGGCTGATGATCGCTCTGCCGGTTATGGCAATCGCGGCATGTTCTTCTAACAAGAACGCCAGCAACGACCAGAGCGGTGAAGGCATGCTGGGTGCCGGCACTGGTATGGACGCTAACGGTAACGGCGGCAACATGTCTTCTGAAGAGCAAGCTCGTCTGCAGATGCAGCAGCTGCAGCAGAACAACATCGTTTACTTCGATCTGGACAAGTACGATATCCGTTCTGACTTCGCTGCAATGCTGGACGCGCACGCTAACTTCCTGCGCAGCAACCCGTCCTACAAAGTGACTGTAGAAGGTCACGCGGATGAGCGCGGTACCCCGGAATACAACATCGCGCTGGGTGAGCGTCGTGCTAACGCCGTTAAGATGTATCTGCAGGGCAAAGGTGTTTCTGCCGATCAGATCTCCATCGTTTCTTACGGTAAAGAAAAACCAGCAGTACTGGGTCATGACGAAGCGGCATATGCCAAAAACCGTCGCGCCGTACTGGTTTACTAAGAGAATTGCATGAGCAGTAACTTCAGACATCATTTATTGAGTCTGTCGTTACTGGTTGGCATAGCGGCCCCCTGGGCCGCTTTTGCTCAGGCGCCAATCAGTAGTGTCGGCTCAGGCTCGGTCGAAGACCGTGTCACTCAACTCGAGCGTATTTCCAATGCTCACAGCCAGCTTTTAACCCAACTCCAGCAACAACTCTCTGATAACCAGACTGACATTGATTCTCTCCGTGGTCAGATCCAGGAGAACCAGTATCAGCTGAATCAGATCGTTGAGCGTCAGAAGCAGATTCTGCTGCAGATTGACGGGCTGACGAGCGGAGGTGGCGCAGCGGCGGCTGGCGCCCAGGCGTCGTCTTCCGGCGATCAGAGCGCGGCTACCGCCAGCGCAGCGCCAGCGGCCTCGTCAGGCGCTCCGGCGATGACCGGCGATGCGAACACCGATTACAATGCGGCCATTGCCCTGGTGAAGGATGCTTCACGCCAGGATGACGCCATGGTGGCGTTTCAGAACTTCGTTAAAAAGTACCCGGATTCAACTTATCAGCCGAACGCCAACTATTGGCTCGGACAGTTGAACTACAATAAGGGGAAAAAAGACGATGCGGCGTTTTACTTCGCCTCGGTGGTGAAGAACTACCCGAAATCGCCAAAAGCGCCGGACGCCATGTTTAAGGTCGGCGTGATCATGCAGGACAAAGGTGATACCGCGAAAGCGAAAGCGGTTTACCAGCAGGTGATCAGCAAATTCCCCGGCACCGACGGTGCGAAACAAGCGCAAAAACGACTTAATGCTCTTGGTTGATTACGGCATGACCAGAAATCGCGTTATTTCTGGTCTTGTCGCCTGAATCGCCAGCAGTTAAGTGATCTTTATCGAAATTTTAGTTGCGCTGAATTCTGAAATCAGTAATATATGCCGCCGTTGCCAAGGGATATCAAACAAGCCCAAAGCGACGCCAGAGTGGGTCGTTAGCTCAGTTGGTAGAGCAGTTGACTTTTAATCAATTGGTCGCAGGTT
>NZ_JBEAJL010000087.1:0-63808 GCF_040065275.1 Klebsiella sp. JB_Kp042 | reverse complement strand
GTGGGGTCTCCCCATGTGAGAGTAGGGAACTGCCAGGCATCAAATAAAGCAGAAATCTCAGTCGAAAGACTGGGCTTTTTTGCGTTTTTGTCCTCCGGCGAGGGTGTCGACATGCTTCCCCCGGTGGCGCTGCGCTTACCGGGGCTACGGATCCTCGGCCACCTGCTGGCCGAGGGGACATCAATGCCGCAAAGTTACCGACGTCAATCGTAGTCTGCTTCAGCCTGCTGCTCATGTATCAAATTCAATAACGGATACGGTTGACCCAGATCGTCCGTTTCAGAGCGACCTGTCACTTTGAAACCCATTCTCCGATAAAACCCGACCGCTTGTTCATTCTGCTCATTTACGTTGGTCGTCAGTGTTGGCGTTAACGACAGCGCATGCGCGATCAGCAATCTCCCCACACCGCAGCCGCGGACATCCGGATCGACGAACAGCGCATCCATATGATCTCCGGTCAGCAGCATAAAGGCGATCGGCTGGTCCTCCGTGTTAACCGCCACCCACAGCGGAGCCTCCGGTGTAAAGGCACGTACCAGCTCCTCCAGCTCTCTCCGATACGCTTTTGACAGAAAATCGTGCGTGGCGTCGACTGACCGACACCAGATCGCAATCAGTTTATCCCCTTCATCAGGCCGGGAACGGCGGATGCTAATAACCATATTTTCTCCTTTTCTTCATTCTTATATTCTAACCCAATGCGCGCCGTGAAATTTTCTCACCGTGAACATGCAGACTCGACATTCACCCGATTCCTGGTTATCTTCAGCTATCTGGATGTCTAAACGTTTATACGTATGCTATGAGGTAATAGAGTTATGCCAATTCGGGTGCAGGACGAGCTACCAGCCGTCAATTTCTTGCGCAATGAAAACGTCTTTGTGATGACGACAACGCGTGCAACAACTCAGGAAATCCGCCCCCTGAAGGTGTTAATCCTCAACCTGATGCCGAAGAAAATCGAGACGGAGAATCAGTTCCTGCGTCTGCTGTCGAACTCTCCGCTGCAGGTGGACATCCAGCTATTACGTATCGATGCGCGTGAGTCACGTAATACGCCGGCGGAGCATCTGAATAACTTTTACTGCAATTTCGATGAGATCTGCGATCAGAACTTCGACGGCCTGATCGTCACCGGCGCTCCCTTAGGCCTGGTTGAATTTAATGATGTCGCTTACTGGCCGCAGATCAAACAGGTGCTGGAGTGGGCCAAGGATCACGTCACTTCGACGCTGTTCGTCTGTTGGGCGGTTCAGGCCGCGCTGAATATTCTGTACGGCATTCCCAAGCAGACCCGCGCCGAAAAGATTTCTGGCGTTTATGAACACCATATTCTTCATCCACACGCTTTACTGACCCGCGGTTTCGACGACTCTTTCCTGGCCCCACACTCACGCTATGCTGACTTTCCGGCAGGGCTTATCCGGGATTATACCGATCTCGAGATCCTCGCGGAGACGGAAGAGGGCGATGCGTATCTGTTCGCCAGTAAAGATAAGCGTATAGCCTTTGTCACCGGCCACCCCGAGTACGATGCCAATACCCTGGCAAGTGAATATTTCCGCGATGTGGAAGCCGGTTTGAACCCTGAGGTTCCCCACAACTATTTTCCGCAAAACGACCCGCAGAACAAACCGCGCGCCACCTGGCGGAGCCACGGTAATCTGCTGTTCGCTAACTGGCTGAACTATTACGTCTACCAGATTACACCATACGATCTGCGTCATATGAATCCAACGCTGGAGTAATACTCCGCACGAAACGATCCTAAAGCGTTTCAGCACTTTGCCTCTGGCACCTTCGGGTGCCTTTTTTATTTCCGAAATTCACCTCATGGCTGATGATAACTTTAATTTCATTGTTATCAATATGTTAATCTAATTTTAAAATTAAAATGGAAATTGTTTTTGATTTTGAAAATTAATTGAGTAGTCTTAATTGTGCTGAGCGAAAACTGCACAACGATCTTTCGCTCGCTTCCAGCGGATCAACCAAGAGGAGCAGCACAATGACGCAGCAGGCGACAATCACCGATGAACTGGCCTTTAGTCAGCACTATGGCGAGCAGGAGAAGCAGATCTTAACGCCTGAGGCGGTAGAATTCCTGACGGAACTGGTGAGCCGCTTTACGCCGGCGCGCAATAAACTGCTGGCCGCGCGTCTGCAGCAGCAGCAGGCCATTGACGATGGGCAGCTGCCGGATTTTATTTCGGAAACTGCTTCCATTAGA
Source organism: Klebsiella sp. JB_Kp042 (assembly GCF_040065275.1). Lineage (NCBI taxonomy): Bacteria > Pseudomonadati > Pseudomonadota > Gammaproteobacteria > Enterobacterales > Enterobacteriaceae > Klebsiella > Klebsiella sp. JB_Kp042. The sequence continues at coordinate 61,575 of NZ_JBEAJL010000087.1, read as the reverse complement.
AATGGCGACTGGACCATTCGCGGTATCCCGGCGGATTTGCAGGATCGCCGCGTTGAAATTACCGGCCCCGTCGAGCGCAAGATGGTCATCAACGCGCTGAATGCTAACGTAAAAGTCTTCATGGCGGACTTTGAGGATTCGCTGGCGCCTGACTGGCGTAAAGTCATTGATGGCCAAATCAACCTACGCGATGCCGTGAACGGGACCATCAGCTACACCAATGAGGCTGGCAAAATCTACCAACTGCAGCCCAATCCCGCTGTGCTGGTATGCCGTGTGCGCGGCCTGCACTTGCCGGAAAAGCATGTGACCTGGCGTAATGAGGCCATTCCCGGCAGTCTTTTCGATTTTGCGCTCTATTTCTTTCATAACTACCAGGCGCTGCTGGCGAAAGGAAGTGGTCCCTACTTCTATTTGCCAAAAACCCAGGCCTGGCAGGAGGCGGCATGGTGGAACGATGTCTTCAGCTTTACTGAAGATCGCTTTGACCTGCCGCGCGGCACCATCAAGGCCACGCTGCTGATTGAAACACTGCCGGCGGTGTTCCAGATGGATGAGATCCTGCATGCGCTGCGCGACCATATTGTCGGCCTGAACTGCGGCCGCTGGGACTATATCTTCAGCTATATCAAGACGCTGAAAAACCATCCTGACCGCGTACTGCCGGACCGCCAGGTGGTGACGATGGATAAACCCTTCCTCAGCGCCTACTCACGGCTGTTGATTAAGACCTGCCACAAACGCGGGGCGTTTGCGATGGGTGGAATGGCGGCCTTTATCCCGAGTAAAGAGGCCGAGCGTAACCGTCAGGTGCTGAATAAAGTCACCGCCGACAAAGAGCTGGAGGCGAACAACGGTCACGATGGCACCTGGATCGCCCATCCTGGACTGGCGGATACCGCCATGGCGGTGTTTAACCGCGTGCTCGGCGACAAGCCGAATCAGCTCTCGGTGACCCGTAGCGAGGACGCGCCAATTACCGCCGAACAGCTGCTGGCCCCCTGCGAGGGCGAGCGCACGGAAGCCGGGATGCGCGCCAACATCCGCGTGGCGGTGCAGTACATCGAAGCCTGGATCTCCGGCAACGGCTGTGTACCGATTTATGGCCTGATGGAAGACGCCGCGACGGCCGAGATCTCGCGCACCTCTATCTGGCAGTGGATCCATCATCAGAAAACCCTGAACGACGGCACGCCGGTCACGAAAGCGCTGTTCCGCCAGTGGCTGGCGGAAGAGCTGATGGTGATTCAGGAGGAGCTGGGAGAGCACCGCTTCAGCCATGGCCGCTTTGACGATGCGGCGCGGCTGATGGAGCAGATCACCACCTCCGACGAACTGATTGATTTTCTGACATTACCGGGCTACCGCCTGCTGGCCTAATCGCCAGATGGTGTTGTTCGCCATTTAGTCCTTCACCAATGACGCCTGGGGAGCCAGGAAATAATATGGAGCATCTGCACATGAAAACCCGTACCCAACAAATCGAAGAATTAAACAAAGAGTGGACGAACCCGCGCTGGGAAGGGATTACCCGCCCGTACAGCGCGGAAGAGGTGGTGAAATTACGCGGCTCGGTGAACCCGGAGTGCACGCTGGCGCAGCTTGGCGCAGCGAAAATGTGGCGTCTGCTGCACGGTGAGGCGAAGAAAGGGTACATCAACAGCCTTGGCGCGCTGACCGGCGGCCAGGCCTTGCAGCAGGCGAAGGCCGGCATCGAAGCCATTTATCTCTCCGGCTGGCAGGTGGCGGCGGATGCTAACCTGGCGTCCAGCATGTACCCGGATCAGTCGCTGTACCCGGCCAACTCGGTACCGGCGGTGGTGGATCGGATCAACAATACCTTCCGCCGCGCCGATCAGATCCAGTGGTCAGCCGGGATTGAGCCGAACGATCCGCGCTTTATCGACTACTTCCTGCCGATCGTGGCGGATGCGGAGGCCGGTTTCGGCGGCGTCCTGAACGCCTTTGAGCTGATGAAATCGATGATTGAAGCCGGTGCAGCGGCTGTTCACTTCGAAGATCAGCTGGCGTCGGTGAAGAAGTGCGGTCATATGGGCGGTAAAGTGCTGGTTCCAACCCAGGAGGCGATACAGAAACTGGTGGCGGCGCGTCTGGCTGCCGACGTGATGGGGGTCCCGACGCTGGTGATCGCCCGTACCGATGCTGACGCTGCCGATTTAATTACCTCAGACTGCGATCCGTACGATCGTGAGTTTATTACCGGAGATCGCACCAGCGAAGGGTTCTTCCGCACTCATGCCGGGATCGAGCAGGCGATCAGCCGCGGGCTGGCTTACGCGCCGTATGCGGACCTGGTGTGGTGTGAAACGTCGAAACCGGATCTCGAGCAGGCGCGTCGCTTTGCCGAAGCCATTCATGCGCGTTTCCCGGGCAAACTGCTGGCCTATAACTGCTCGCCGTCGTTTAACTGGAAGAAAAATCTCGATGATAAAACCATCGCCAGCTTCCAGCAGCAGCTGTCAGACATGGGGTACAAATACCAGTTTATTACCCTCGCCGGGATCCACAGCATGTGGTTCAACATGTTCGACCTCGCCCATGCCTACGCTCAGGGTGAGGGGATGCGCCACTATGTTGAAAAAGTGCAGCAGCCGGAATTCGCCGCCGGGCCGGAAGGCTATACCTTCGTCTCGCATCAGCAGGAGGTGGGCACCGGCTACTTCGACAAGGTCACTACCATTATCCAGGGCGGCGCCTCGTCGGTGACGGCGCTGACCGGCTCGACCGAAGAAGATCAGTTTTGAGCCATGCCCGGTGGCACGACGCTCACCGGGCCTGTGAAGGGATCCAGACCGGATAAGCGAGCGCGCCATCCGGCCTGACGTGGTACCGGATGGGGGAGTTCGATGACGCGTGGTCTGGAATTACTGATTGCCCAAACGATATTGCAGGGATTTGACGCTCAGTATGGGCGTTTTCTCGAAGTGACTTCCGGCGCGCAGCAGCGCTTTGAACAGGCCGACTGGCATGCGGTGCAGCAGGCGATGAAACAGCGGATCCATCTCTATGACCACCATGTGGGTCTGGTGGTGGAGCAGCTGCGCTGCATCACGGAGGGAAAAAGCACGGATGCCGACTTTTTGCTGCGGGTGAAAGCCCACTACACCCGTTTGCTGCCGGATTACCCTCGTTTTGAAATTGCCGAGAGCTTTTTCAATTCGGTCTACTGCCGCCTGTTTGACCACCGCTCGCTGACCCCCGAGCGGCTCTTTATTTTCAGCTCGCAGCCCGAGCGTCCTTTTCGCACCCTTCCGCGCCCGCTGGCGAAAGATTTCTATCCAGAGCGCGGCTGGTCGCACCTGCTGGGTAAAGTGCTGTCCGATCTGCCGCTGCGGCTGCCGTGGCAAAATAAAGCGCGGGATATCGGCTATATCATTGCCAGTCTGCAGGAGGCGCTAGGGGAGGAACCGCTCGCCACCTGTCATCTACAGGTCGCCAATGAGCTGTTCTATCGCAACAAAGCCGCCTGGCTGGTGGGCAAACTGGTGATGCCGATGACCACGCTGCCCTTCTTGCTGCCGATCCATCGCAGCGACGAGGGCGAGCTGTTTGTCGATACCTGCCTGACCACCCATGCCGAAGCGAGCATCGTTTTTGGCTTCGCGCGTTCCTATTTTATGGTTTATGCGCCCCTGCCCGGCGCTCTGGTGGAATGGCTGCGCGAGATCCTGCCGGGTAAAACCACGGCCGAGCTGTATATGGCGATTGGCTGCCAGAAGCACGCCAAAACCGAAAGCTATCGCGAATATCTGCACTACATCGCTCGCTGCGATGAGCAGTTTATCGAGGCGCCGGGCATTCGCGGGATGGTGATGCTGGTGTTTACCCTGCCGGGGTTTGACCGGGTGTTCAAGGTGATCAAAGACCGCTTCGCGCCGCAGAAGGAGATGACCGCCGCCCACGTGCGCGCCTGCTATCAGCTGGTAAAGGAGCATGACCGCGTCGGGCGGATGGCGGACACGCAGGAGTTTGAAAACTTCGTGCTGGAGAAACGACAAATCGCGCCAGCGCTGCTGGCGCTGCTGCAGGCGGAAGCGGGGAACAAACTGACCGACCTCGGCGACCGGATTGTCATCAGTCATCTGTATATTGAACGGCGAATGGTGCCGCTCAACCTGTGGCTGGAGCAGGTTAACGGCCAGGCGCTGCGCGATGCGGTAGAAGAGTATGGGAATGCTATCCGCCAGCTGGCCGCCGCCAACATCTTTCCCGGCGATATGCTGTTTAAAAACTTCGGCGTCACCCGCCACGGCCGGGTGGTGTTCTACGACTATGATGAAATCTGCTATATGACGGAGGTGAATTTCCGCCAGATCCCGCCGCCGCGCTATCCCGAGGATGAGCTGGCCAGCGAGCCGTGGTACAGCGTCTCGCCGGGGGATGTGTTTCCGGAGGAGTTCCGCCACTGGCTGTGCGCTGACCCGCGCATCGGGCCGCTGTTTGAGGAGATGCATGCCGACCTGCTGCGTGCCGACTACTGGCGCGAACTGCAGACGCGGATTAAAAACGGTCATGTGGAGGATGTCTATGCTTACCGGCGTAAGCAGCGTTTTAGCGTGCGCTATGGCGCCGACAGTAGGCCGGATAAGGCGTTTACGCCGCCATCCGGCAAGGTGCGCCGATCTGCCTGATGGCGCTACGCTTATCAGGCCTACTTAAAATGCCCCTGCGGGGCATTTTTTTATTTAACCCCGCCGTATGCCAGCGTCACTTCCTTCGCCGCTTTGATCACCAGCGCGCCCAGCTCGGTCACCCGATCATCGGTCATGCGTGAGATGGGACCGGAGATGGAGATTGCCGCGAACGGTTCGCGGTGTTCATCATAAATGCAGGCGGCGACGCAGCGCAGGCCGAGCGCGTGCTCCTCGTCATCGAACGAGTAGCCCCGCTTGCGGGTCTGCGCTAAATCTTCCTTCAGATGCAGCGGCGAGACCAGCGTGGCATGCGTATAGGCATGCAGCCCTTTACGGTGCAGCAGGCTGGTCACCTGCTCTTCGCTTAGCTGCGAGAGGAACGCCTTCCCGGCGCCGGAGGCGTGCATCGGCAGTTTTCCGCCGATTGGCGCCGACATACGCATCAGCTGGGTGCACTGCACCTGGTCGATAATGATCGCCTGGTGGTCGCTCTGGTCAAGCACCGCCAGATTCACCGTTTCACCGGAATCCTCCATCAGCTGGCGCAGGATCGGGTGGACAATCGCCAGCAGATTGCGGCTTTGCAGAAAGCTGCTGCCGACCACGAAGGCATGCGCGCCGACGGCCCAGTGGCCCAGCTCGCCGACCTGGCGAACGAAACCCAGCTGCTGCATGGTGGTCAGCAGGCGGTGAGTGGTTGAGTTGGGCAGACCCGCCTGCTGCGCCAGCTCGGTCAGCGCGACGCTGCTGTGGGACTCGGCAATCCATTCGAGCAATTTCAGGCCGCGGGTCAGCGACTGAACCTGACCGCCAGCCTGCTGGGCGGTGGCAGCCGCGGGTTTTCTGCCGCGTTTCGCGGGAACGGGGGTAGTGGCCATCGCGGACTCCTTTTTCTGTATCGTGGAAATGATTTTCGTTTTATTTGGCGATAATGCAATCACAACCGGACTCATCGGAGGAGTGAAGCTGAACATGTCTCATATTGCCCGTTGTTGTCTTTTCCGCTCCGGTGGTTTATGCCAGTATGGTTTGTTGGCTATTTGGCCTGTGTTGAGCGTTGTCGGGAGCAAGTGTGAGCAGCAAAGTTGAGCAACTGCATCAGCAGTTAAAAGAACGTATTCTGGTTCTGGATGGGGGCATGGGCACCATGATCCAGGGCTACCGTCTGAGTGAGCAGGACTTTCGCGGTGAGCGCTTTGCTGACTGGCCGTGCGACCTGAAAGGCAACAACGACCTGCTGGTGCTCAGCAAGCCCGAGGTGATCCGCGAGATCCACGACGCCTACTTCGAGGCCGGCGCGGATATCATTGAGACCAACACCTTTAACTCGACGACCATTGCGATGGCGGATTACCAGATGGAATCCCTGTCGGCAGAGATCAACTTTGCGGCGGCGAAGCTGGCCCGCGCCAGCGCCGACGCCTGGACGGCCCGCACGCCGGAAAAACCGCGCTACGTCGCGGGCGTGCTTGGCCCAACCAACCGCACCGCCTCTATTTCGCCTGATGTGAACGATCCGGCGTTCCGCAATATTACCTTTGACCAGCTGGTGGCTGCCTATCGCGAATCCACCCGAGCGCTGGTGGAAGGCGGCGTGGATCTGATCCTGATTGAAACGGTATTTGACACCCTGAATGCCAAAGCGGCCATCTATGCGGTGAAAGAGGAGCTGGAGGCGCTGGGCGTTGACCTGCCGCTGATGATCTCCGGGACCATTACCGATGCCTCCGGCCGCACGCTGTCCGGGCAGACCACCGAAGCTTTCTATAACTCGCTGCGTCACGCCGAAGCCTTATCGTTTGGTCTGAACTGCGCCCTCGGGCCGGACGAACTGCGCCAGTACGTCCAGGAGCTGTCGCGTATCGCTGAGTGCTACGTTACCGCGCACCCGAACGCTGGCCTGCCCAATGCCTTCGGCGAATACGATCTGGATGCCGATACCATGGCGGCGCAGATCCGCGAATGGGCGGAAGCCGGTTTCCTCAATATCGTCGGCGGCTGCTGCGGCACCACGCCGGAACATATCGCCGCCATGAGCCGGGCGGTGACCGGCCTGCCGCCGCGCCAGCTGCCGGAGATCCCCGTCGCCTGCCGTCTTTCCGGCCTGGAGCCGCTGAATATCGGCGATGACAGCCTGTTCGTTAACGTCGGCGAACGTACCAACGTTACCGGCTCGGCGAAATTTAAACGCTTAATCAAAGAAGAGAAGTACAGCGAAGCGCTGGACGTCGCGCGTCAGCAGGTGGAAAGCGGCGCGCAGATCATCGATATCAACATGGACGAGGGGATGCTCGACGCCGAAGCGGCGATGGTGCGCTTCCTCAACCTGATTGCCGGCGAGCCGGACATTGCCCGCGTGCCGATCATGATCGACTCCTCCAAATGGGAGGTCATCGAAAAGGGCCTGAAATGCATTCAGGGCAAAGGCATCGTTAACTCCATCTCGATGAAAGAGGGCGTCGAACCCTTTATCCACCATGCGAAACTGGTTCGCCGCTACGGCGCCGCGGTGGTGGTGATGGCCTTTGACGAAGTGGGGCAGGCCGATACCCGCGAACGTAAAATTGAGATTTGCCGTCGCGCCTACAAAATCCTCACCGAAGAGGTCGGCTTCCCGCCAGAAGATATTATCTTTGACCCGAATATCTTCGCGGTGGCGACCGGTATCGAAGAACACAATAACTATGCCCAGGACTTTATCGGCGCCTGCGAAGACATCAAACGCGAGCTGCCGCACGCGCTGATCTCCGGTGGCGTCTCTAACGTGTCGTTCTCCTTCCGCGGCAACGACCCGGTGCGCGAGGCGATCCACGCCGTATTCCTCTACTACGCGATCCGCAACGGCATGGACATGGGCATCGTCAACGCCGGCCAGCTGGCGATTTACGACGACCTTCCCGCCGAGCTGCGCGACGCGGTGGAGGACGTGATCCTCAACCGCCGCGATGACAGCACCGAAAGATTGCTCGAGCTGGCGGAAAAATATCGCGGCAGTAAAGTTGACGACGGCGCCAATGCCCAGCAGGCGGAATGGCGCAGCTGGGAGGTGAAAAAACGCCTCGAATATTCGCTGGTGAAGGGCATTACCGAATTTATTGAACAGGACACCGAAGAAGCGCGTCAGCAGGCCGCTCGCCCGATTGAGGTGATCGAAGGGCCGCTGATGGACGGCATGAACGTGGTCGGCGATCTGTTCGGCGAAGGCAAAATGTTCCTGCCGCAGGTTGTGAAATCCGCCCGCGTCATGAAACAGGCGGTGGCCTACCTGGAGCCGTTTATTGAAGCCAGTAAAGAGCAGGGCTCCAGTAACGGCAAAATGGTGATTGCCACGGTAAAAGGCGACGTTCATGACATCGGCAAAAACATCGTCGGCGTGGTGCTGCAGTGCAATAACTACGAAATAATCGATCTTGGCGTGATGGTCCCGGCGGATAAAATTCTCAAAACCGCCAAAGAGGTGAACGCGGATCTCATCGGCCTTTCCGGGTTGATTACCCCGTCGCTCGACGAAATGGTTAACGTGGCGAAAGAGATGGAGCGCCAGGGCTTTACCATCCCGCTGCTGATCGGCGGCGCGACCACCTCTAAAGCGCATACGGCGGTGAAAATCGAGCAGAACTACAGCGGCCCGACCGTTTACGTACAGAACGCTTCGCGCACCGTCGGGGTGGTGGCTGCGCTGCTCTCGGACACGCAGCGCGATGAGTTTGTCGCCCGTACGCGCAAAGAGTATGAAACCGTGCGTATCCAGCATGGGCGTAAAAAACCGCGCACCCCGCCGGTGACCCTGGCCGCCGCACGGGAAAACGATCTGGCCTTTGACTGGGAGAGCTACACTCCGCCGGTGGCCCATCGCCTGGGGATTCAGGAGGTGGAAGCCAGTATCGAGACGCTACGCAACTACATCGACTGGACGCCGTTCTTTATGACCTGGTCGCTGGCGGGCAAATATCCGCGCATTCTGGAAGATGACGTGGTAGGGGAAGAGGCGCAGCGCCTGTTCAAAGACGCTAACGAGCTGCTGGATAAGCTGAGCGCAGAGAAAACCCTCAACCCGCGCGGCGTGGTGGGCCTGTTCCCGGCCAACCGCGTGGGCGACGATATTGAAATCTATCGCGATGAAACCCGCACCCACGTGCTGACGGTGAGCCATCACCTGCGCCAGCAGACGGAGAAGGTCGGCTTCGCCAACTACTGCCTCGCCGACTTTGTGGCGCCGAAGCTGAGCGGCAAAGCGGACTATATCGGCGCCTTCGCCGTCACCGGCGGCCTGGAAGAGGGCGCGCTGGCGGAAGCCTATGAAGCGCAGCATGATGACTATAACAAGATCATGATCAAGGCCATCGCCGATCGTCTGGCGGAAGCCTTCGCCGAGTATCTGCACGAGAAAGTGCGCAAGGTCTACTGGGGGTATGCGGCCAATGAGAACCTCAGCAATGAGGAGCTTATTCGCGAGAATTACCAGGGGATCCGTCCGGCGCCGGGGTATCCGGCCTGTCCGGAGCACACCGAAAAAGGCACCATCTGGCAGCTGCTGGACGTCGAAGCCCATACCGGCATGAAGCTCACCGAATCGTTCGCCATGTGGCCGGGGGCATCGGTTTCCGGCTGGTACTTCAGCCATCCTGACAGCAAATACTTCGCCGTGGCGCAGATCCAGCGCGACCAGGTCGAAGACTACGCGCTGCGTAAAGGGATGACCCCGGCGGAAGTCGAGCGCTGGTTAGCCCCTAATCTGGGCTATGATGCGGACTAGTCGTCATCTTTCCTTACAACAAACAAGGCGCTCTGTGAGCGCCTTGTCTCTTTATTGAGGTTAACCCCTTATACTGAGATAGGTTCCAGAACGTCGGAACACCTATAACGATAAGGAGAAGCTGATTCCGTGTTAACTCTGCTACACCTGTTGTCCGCGGTCGCTCTGCTGGTGTGGGGCACGCATATCGTGCGTACCGGGGTGATGCGCGTCTATGGCGCTCGCCTGCGTACCGTTCTCAGTAGCAGCGTAGAGAAAAAGCCGCTCGCCTTCTGCGCGGGTCTTGGCGTGACTGCGCTGGTGCAAAGCAGCAATGCCACCACCATGCTGGTGACTTCGTTTGTCGCCCAGGATTTAGTGGGCCTCACGCCGGCGCTGGTGATGGTGCTGGGGGCCGACGTCGGGACGGCGCTGATGGCGAGGGTGCTGACCTTCGACCTGTCGTGGCTGTCGCCGTTGTTGATATTTATCGGGGTGATTTTCTTCCTCGGCCGTAAGCAGACCCGCGCCGGGCAGCTGGGGCGAGTGGGGATTGGCCTTGGGCTGATCCTGTTGGCCCTGGAGCTGATTGTGCAGGCCGTCCACCCCATTACCCAGGCCAACGGCGTGCAGGTGATTTTTGCCTCGCTGACCGGGGATATTATGCTGGATGCCTTGATTGGCGCCGTATTCGCGATCATCAGCTACTCCAGCCTGGCGGCGGTGCTGCTGACCGCGACGCTGACCGCGGCAGGAGCGATCTCTTTCCCGGTGGCGCTGTGCCTGGTGATTGGCGCCAACCTGGGATCGGGGCTGTTGGCGATGCTCAACAACAGCGCGGCGAACGCGGCGGCGCGCCGGGTGGCGCTGGGCAGCCTGCTGTTTAAGCTGGTGGGAAGCCTGATCATTCTGCCGTTCGTCCATCCGCTGGCCGCGGCGATGCATAAGCTGCCGTTGGCCGAGTCCGAGCTGGTTATCTACTTCCACGTTTTTTACAACCTGCTGCGCTGCATCGCGATGGTGCCTTTTGCCGGACCGATGGCGAAGCTGTGCCAGCGCATGATCCGCGATGAACCCGAGCTGGATAACCATCTCAAACCCAAGCATCTCGACCGGTCGGCGCTGGACACCCCGGCGCTGGCGCTGGCCAATGCCGCGCGCGAGACGCTGCGCATTGGTGACGCGATGGAGCAAATGCTGGAGAGCCTGCATAAGGTGATGCATGGCGAACCGCGTCAGGAGAAAGAGCTACGCCGCATGGCGGACGATATCAACGTGCTCTACACCGCCATTAAGCTCTATCTGGCGCGAATGCCAAAGGATGAGCTGGCGGAAGAGGAGTCCCGGCGCTGGGCGGAAATTATTGAGATGTCGTTAAACCTCGAGCAGGCCTCCGATATCGTCGAGCGGATGGGCAGCGAGATCGCTGATAAATCGCTGGCGGCGCGGCGCGCCTTCTCGGTGGAAGGGTTAAAGGAGCTGGACGCCCTGTACGATCTGTTGCTCAGCAACCTGCAGCTGGCGATGTCGGTCTTCTTCTCCAGCGATGTGCCCAGCGCCCGTCGCCTGCGGCGCAGTAAACACCGGTTCCGCATTCTTAACCGCCGCTACTCGCATGCGCACGTTGACCGTCTGCATCAGCAGAACGTGCAGAGTATCGAAACCAGTACGTTGCACCTGGCGCTGCTGGGGGATATGAAGCGTCTGAACAGCCTGTTCTGCTCGGTGGCTTACAGCGTGATGGAGCAGCCGGATGAAGACGACGAAAGGGATGACTACTGAGAACTTCCCCGGCGGCGCTGCGCTAACCGGGGTTATGTGTTAGGACGTTTCGTTGAGGCAGCCCGGATAAGGCGCAACGCGCCGCTATCCGGGAAACGTTAGCCATACCAGCTCAGAAGCGGTGGCCTGCAGGCAGGGTTACCGCTGCTTCCCCCGCTTTGAACAACAGCGTCGGGTTCGGGCCGCCAAGGGTCGCGTGACCATCGGTGACCTGGATCCAGTTTCCTTCCGGTAAACCAATCACCGTTAATTCCGGCGCCACGACCAGCAGTTCGCGGATACGCTGTTCGCGGGTTTCACCCTGATGCCCGGTCGGCAACGCGTTGGTGAAGTGCGGGTTAATCTGGAGCGGGAACAGCCCCAGCGCATCAAATCCCTGCGGATCGACAATCGGCATATCGTTGGTGGTGCGAATGGTCGGGCAGGCGAGGTTTGAACCTGCGCTCCAGCCGATATACAACGCCCCGCGTTTGACGACATCGACAATCGGCGCCAGCAGCCCGCGGCTGCGGCACTCTTTCAACAGCTGGAAGGTGTTCCCGCCGCCGACGATCACCATCTCGGCGCTTTCAATGGCGGCGATAGGGTCGGCGACGCTGTGGATACCGGTTACGCTGACCGCCATCGGCGCCATAACCGCAGCCACTTTGGCCGTGTAATCATCCCAGGTTTGCGTCACGCCAGCGAAGGGGATGAATACCGCCGTCCGGCGGCCTTTGACCTGACCGGCAATCAGCGGCAGGGCGTGTTCCAGCCAGGCTTTCCCCGGCAGCGTGGAGTTACTGAGTAGCAGCAGTTCCATCTTTTCTTCCTGTTTTAAACCTATTATTGAAGCAGAAATTCTAGCATCGCCCCGATACCGGCGCGCTGATATGGCGCATGATGTGGGTAAGCGGAATGTTGTTCATGAGCCCGACGAAGCCGTTGAATAATGAATAACGCAATCCAGGTTTTTTCTCGCCCGCAAGGTAGGGTATATTTCGCTTTTACAGGAGAATCTATGCTGCCCGACTCATCAACCCGATTAAACAAATACATCAGTGAAAGCGGCATCTGCTCGCGTCGCGAAGCGGACCGCTTTATTGAACAAGGCAACGTCTTTATCAATGGCAAGCGCGCCACGATTGGCGATCAGGTGAAGCCTGGCGACCTGGTCAAAGTTAACGGACGGTTGATTGAGCCGCGCGAAGCGGATGATCTGGTGCTGATTGCGCTGAATAAGCCGGTCGGCATTGTGAGCACCACGGAAGACGGCGAGCGCGACAACATTGTCGATTTCGTCAACCACAGCAAGCGTATCTTCCCTATCGGCCGTCTGGATAAAGACTCCCAGGGGCTGATCTTCCTCACCAATCACGGCGACCTGGTGAATAAGATCCTGCGCGCCGGCAACGACCATGAAAAAGAGTATCTGGTTACGGTCGATAAGCCGGTGACCGATGAGTTCATTCGCGGCATGGGCGCGGGGGTACCGATTCTCGGGACCGTGACCAAAAAATGTAAGGTAAAGAAAGAAGCGCCGTTCGTTTTCCGCATCACTCTGGTGCAGGGGCTGAATCGCCAGATCCGTCGCATGTGCGAGCACTTTGGCTATGAAGTGACGAAGCTTGAGCGTACGCGGATTATGAACGTCAGCCTGACGGGGATCCCGCTGGGTGAGTGGCGCGATCTGACCGATGACGAGCTGATCGATCTGTTCAAGCTGATTGAAAACTCTTCTTCCGAAGCGAAGCCGAAAGCTAAGCCGAAGGCCAAAGCGGCGACCCCCGGCATCAAGCGCCCGGTGGTGAAGATGGAAAATAGCAATGATAAGGGCCGCCCGGCTGGCAACGGCAAGCGTTTCACCCAGCCGGGACGTAAAAAGAAAGGGCGTTAACGCCTGCCGCGGGTCGGCGTATTCGCCGACCAGGAAAAGGTCGCTTCCTTATCCGTCTTATAAGCCTGCTGTTTTTTCACCTGGCGGGCTTTCTTCGCTTCCGCTTCACGCTGGGCCATCAGCTTATCGATATATTCCTTTTTTACGCTGTTCGTTTCCGCATTGCTCAGCGGGCGGCCGTGCGCAATGCGCGCGCGGTCAAGCAGCGTTTTCAATTCGCGCTGTTCGCGCTCGGTCATCTCTTTTTGTGTAATACGGGGGAGTGCCATGGTGGTGCCCTCAGTCAGACCAGAGCACCCAGTGTACGGCAATGAATATTTTACTGATAGCCTGTATGGCAACTAAAGCAGGCACACGTCCGGGCCGGCGCCCGGACGTGTCACGCTCAGCGCTTGCTGGTTTTTTTGGCGATGGGCTTCCCTGACCAGTACCCGGCCAGCAGCGAACCGGACAGGTTATGCCAGACGGAGAACAGGGCTCCCGGCAGCGCCGCCAGCGGGCCGAAGTAAATTTTCCCCAGCGCGGCCGCCAGGCCGGAGTTCTGCATCCCCACCTCGATCGCCAGCGTACGGCAGGTGGATTCATCAAAACCAAACAGACGTCCGCCCCAGTAGCCGCCGAGCAGGCCGATGGTGTTATGCAGGATCACTGCGATAATCACCACCAGGCCGACGGACGCGATATGGGCCGCGGAACCCGCCACCACCGCGCTGATGATCGCCAAAATGCACACCATCGAGAAAGCGGGCAGGAACGGCTCCACCGCTTTCACCACCTTCGGCAGCAGATGATGGACAATCAGCCCCAGGGCGATGGGAATGACCACAATCTGCAGAATGCTCAGCAACATCCCCATGACGTCGACCTGAATGTGCGCGTCGACGTACAGACGGGTCAGCAGCGGCGTCGCGATGACGCCGACCAGGGTGGAGACCGAGGAGATGGTCACCGACAGGGCCACATCCCCTTTGGCCAGAAAGATCATCACGTTGGAGGCCGTCCCGCTGGCGACGCTGCCCACCAGCACCATCCCGGCGGAGAGCTCCGGCGGCATATGAAACAGCAGCGCCAGCAGCCAGGCGGCGAGCGGCATCACCAGATAGTGCAGAAATATCCCTGCGGCGACCGGCGCCGGACGCGACAGGACGCGTTTGAAATCCGCCAGCTTCAGATGTACCCCCATACCGAACATAATCAGCATCAGCAGGGTGGTAACCCACGGGCCGATCGGGGTGAAGGTGGTGGGGGTGTAATAGGCCAGAACGGAGAGCAGCAGTGCCCATAACGGGAACAGCCGCGTCAGAGTTGCGAGCATGTTGTGTTCCTTGCGATACGCAAACCGGCCGCGCCGTCCCGGTAGGGCGGCGAGCAGGTCAGCTGGTTGTGTTGATGTTGTTATAAAAAAGCCGGGTTCGAGCCCGGCTATAGGTATTGTTTATCGTGCTAAGGAATTTTATTCAAACAAATTATGATGCAACGTCTGCACCACCTTCTCCGCATCGGCGCCAGGCACCAGGAAGCAGAGGTTGTGGCTGGACGCGCCATAGCAGATCATGCGGATGTTAAACGGATCAAGGACGCCAAACACCTCTTTGCCGACGCCGCAGGCTTTCGACAGCTCGTTGCCGATCAGGGCAACCAGCGCCAGGTCTTCTTCCACTTCCACGCGACACAGCGAGGAGAGCTCGGTCAGCAGCGCCTGGGTCAGCAGGGTATCGCCCGCAGAGGTTGAGCCAGTGGTGTCCATGGTCAGGGCCACGCTCACTTCGGAGGTGGTGATCAAATCGACGGAGATGTTATGGCGCGCCAGAATACCGAACACTTCGGCGAGGAAGCCGCGGGAGTGCAGCATATTCAGGCTGTGCAGCGTCAGCAGCGTCTGGCGGCGACGCAGCGCCAGCGCGCGGAACAGCGGCGGGTTCTCGGTGGTTTTACACACCAGCGTACCGCCCGCTTTAGGTTCTTTACTGGAGCCGACAAATACCGGGATATCGCTGCGCACGGCAGGCAGCAGGGTCGCCGGGTGCAGCACTTTGGCGCCAAAGGTGGCCATTTCCGCCGCCTCTTCAAAGGCGATGACGTCGATGCGTTTCGCCGCAGGCGCGACGCGCGGGTCGGTCGTATAGATCCCGGGCACATCGGTCCAGATATCGACGCGGGTGGCATTCAGCGCTTCGCCGAGCAGAGCGGCGGTATAGTCGCTGCCGCCGCGGCCGAGGGTGGTGGTGCGGCCTTTCGCTTCGCTGCCGATAAAGCCCTGCGTCACCACCAGGCCTTCCGCCAGACGCGGCGTCAGCTGCTGCTGAGTCAGTTCGGCGACGGCGGCGATATCCGGTTCGGCGCGACCAAAGCGATCGTTAGTACGCAGTACTTTACGGGCGTCAAACCACTGCGCCTGAATTCCGCGCTCACGCAGAATCTCCACAAACAGCAGGGTGGACATCAGTTCGCCATGGCTGACCAGTTCGTCAGTCAGCGCGCTAGAGGAGGCGAGCGCGGCGGCTTCCGCCAGCGTGGTGATATTTTCCAGCAGGCGCTCAATCTCTTCGCGGATCACGTTGGGATAGCGCAAACGCTCCAGAATATTGAACTGGATCTGGCGCAGAGCGTCCAGCTGGGAAAAACGTTCGGTGGGTTCCAGCCCTTCCGCTAAGGCCACCAGAATGTTGGTCACGCCGGCAGAGGCGGAGAGCACAACAATACGGGTATTGGCATCGAGCAGCGCCACATCAATGCTGCGGTTCATCGCGTCAAAATCAGCAACGCTGGTGCCGCCAAATTTGGCGACGACTAAATCTGTCATAACAACCTCGTGTCAGGGGGCCTGACTTATTAAAACGATTCCTGAACACCGATCCTGGCAGGGGCTGGATGCCGCCGGATCGCAACAAAATGTCTTAATAAGCCAGGCCAAATTATTCAGCCATGGCACAAGGGAAGAGCGATAAACAGGGTGGCGCAGAATGATAAACAACTACGATGTCACCCAGAAGTGCTCCACCTTGTAGACCCGACTCACCGCTCTGGGCGCTGAAGTGTTCGGGTATGAAACGCCCGACTGCGAACGTTTCTGGTGACAACCCAGGGGATTCAGCCCCTGTGGCCGGTGAGGAGCGTAACCAGACGCTCTTTCACCTCGGCGTTGCTCCCCCTCACGTATTTTCGCCGGACTGGTTCCTCCAATACGGTTACCTGGGCAACGCACCTCTTCTGGCAATTACCGACGTCTTTCACCTGGCCGGGGGAATAAGGACATTATATCCCCCGCGAATACCCTTTCGCTGTAGCGTGAAATGCGCGAGCAATAGATACTTACAATACGTAAGCACTGCGGATATATAAAGGCTTAACGCCAGCTATGTCAACGCTGCGGTTATGCGGATTTTTCATGCCCCTGCGGCTAACAGAAAAAAGCCTTATGATAGCTATACTAATGGGGCTTTTTACTCCGTTTTGACCTGATTCCTGACCGGCGTCAGGGACAAGTCACAAAAATCATCACAATTTTCCGTCACCGGCGCTACAATCGACCGAAGTCACAATCTCAAATCAGAAGAGTATTGCTAATGAAAAACATCAACCCAACGCAGACCTCTGCCTGGCAGGCATTACAGAAACACTTCGACGAAATGAAAGATGTCACTATCAGCGAGCTGTTCGCCAAAGATAGCGACCGTTTTTCTAAGTTTTCCGCGACGTTCGACGATCTGATGCTGGTGGACTTCTCCAAAAACCGCATCACCGAAGAGACGCTGGCTAAACTGCAGGATCTGGCGAAAGAGACCGATCTTGCAGGCGCCATCAAGTCGATGTTCTCCGGTGAAAAGATCAACCGCACCGAAGATCGCGCGGTACTCCACGTCGCGCTGCGCAACCGCAGCAATACGCCGATTGTGGTTGATGGCAAAGATGTGATGCCGGAAGTGAACGCTGTGCTGGAGAAGATGAAAGCCTTCTCTGAAGCGATTATCTCCGGCAGCTGGAAAGGCTACACCGGCAAACCGATCACCGACGTGGTCAACATTGGTATCGGTGGCTCCGACCTCGGTCCGTTCATGGTTACCGAAGCGCTGCGTCCGTATAAAAATCACCTCAACATGCACTTTGTCTCCAACGTCGATGGCACCCACATCGCCGAAGTGCTGAAGAACGTCAACCCGGAAACCACCCTGTTCCTGGTCGCGTCCAAAACCTTCACCACTCAGGAGACCATGACCAACGCCCACAGCGCGCGCGACTGGTTCCTGGCGACCGCGGGCGACGACAAGCATGTGGCTAAACACTTCGCGGCGCTCTCCACCAACGCGAAAGCGGTTGGCGAGTTCGGCATCGACACCGCCAACATGTTCGAATTCTGGGACTGGGTTGGCGGCCGTTACTCCCTGTGGTCGGCGATTGGCCTGTCCATCATTCTCTCCGTGGGCTTCGACAACTTCGTAGAGCTGCTGTCTGGCGCGCATGCGATGGATAAACACTTCTCCACCACTCCGGCGGAGAAAAACCTGCCGGTGCTGCTGGCGCTGATCGGTATCTGGTACAACAACTTCTTCGGTGCGGAAACCGAAGCGATTCTGCCTTACGACCAGTACATGCACCGTTTTGCCGCCTACTTCCAGCAGGGCAACATGGAGTCCAATGGTAAGTATGTCGACCGTAACGGCCACGCCGTGGACTACCAGACTGGCCCGATCATCTGGGGCGAGCCGGGCACCAACGGTCAGCACGCGTTCTACCAGCTGATCCATCAGGGCACCAAAATGGTACCGTGCGATTTCATCGCCCCGGCTATCACCCACAACCCGCTCTCCGATCATCATCCGAAGCTGCTGTCCAACTTCTTCGCCCAGACCGAGGCCCTGGCCTTCGGTAAATCCCGTGAAGTGGTGGAGCAGGAATATCGCGATCAGGGTAAAGATCCGGCGACCCTGGAGCACGTGGTGCCGTTCAAAGTGTTCGAAGGCAACCGCCCGACTAACTCTATCCTGCTGCGTGAGATCACCCCGTTCAGCCTCGGGGCGCTGATTGCTCTGTACGAGCACAAAATCTTCACCCAGGGCGCGATCCTTAACATCTTCACTTTCGACCAGTGGGGCGTTGAGCTGGGCAAACAGCTGGCTAACCGCATCCTGCCGGAGCTGAAAGACGGCAGCGAAGTCAGCAGCCACGACAGCTCCACTAACGGTCTGATTAACCGTTATAAAGCCTGGCGCGCATAACGCTTGCGCCGTTAAGACGAAATGCCGACCTTATGGTCGGCATTTTTTTTACAGCCGCCGCAGCAGGCGGGCTGGATTCCCCGCCCACACGCCTTTCTCGGTGATGGACTTCGTCACCACGCTGCCCGCGCCAATCACCACGCCGTCGCAGATGTTGACGGCCAGAATCGTGGCGCCGCTACCGATCGACACGTCATCGCCAATCTCAATCCGCCCCCAGCTGGCGCGGTCGGCGTTTGGTTTGCCGTCGCGAAACAGGTCGTTGGCGAACATCACCCCGTGACCGATAAAACAGCGCCGGCCAATGGTGACGTACTCGCAGATAAAGGTATGCGACTGGATTTTACTCTCCGCGCCGATGCGGGTATTCCCCTGGATCTCAACGAACGGTCCAACGAAGACGTTATCACCCAGCGTGCAGTCGTACAGGTTGGCGGGCTGGTAAATAACGACATTTTTCCCACAGACGACGTTACGTACGCCGGTATCACGAAGCTCAGGCATAGTTCCTCTCACAGCGGTTTGGCCAGAATATGCAAGGTGCTTTGCTGGCTGGCGGAATGGAAAGTCGTGTCTCTGATGTGCTGCATCCCCTGGCGTTCGTAAAAACGGCGCGCGGCGGGATTCGCGGCGAGTACTTCCAGCCACAGCCAGCGTTCGCCGGCCGTTTTTGCTCGCGTCTCGATGGCGTGAAAAATCTGCTCGCCGTAGCGGTGGCCAGTCTCCCCCGGCATCAGGTAGAGCTTATGCAGCAGCGTACCCATCGTGCCATCTTCAGCCATTCGCTGCTGAAAGCTATATTTAGCGAAACCAACGGGGGAAGCGGCTTCGGCGATGAGCCAATGATGGTTGGCATCGGTAAGACTCCGACGTAGCGCATCTTCGGCATATTCTTGCTTAAGAAATAACGCCAGTTCATCGGCATTGCGCCAGAGATGGGCGAAGTGGTGCTGGTAACTGGCATAACCCATCGCGCTCAGTTGTGGCGCGTCCTCGGGCAATGCCTTTCGGATAGTTAACATGCTGCGTTCCTCGGGTCGTTCAGTGGCTATAGTGCCTGTAATATGAACAACGTGGAACGACAAAAATCGGTGGGGAAGGGGCTGGAGGTTCTTCCTCCAGCCGGAGGGATTAACGGGCGAAAGCGATCGCTTCGATTTCGACGCCAGCGTCTTTCGGTAACCTGGCCACTTCCACGCAGGAGCGCGCCGGAAAGGCCGCCTGATGTTCGGTAAAGAAGGCCTCGTAGGCGGCATTAATGGCGGCAAAATCCGCCAGGTCTTTCACAAACACCGTGGTTTTGACGATCTGACCAACGGTGAGGCCGGCGGCTTCGACGATGGCTTTCACGTTCTCCAGCGACTGGCGCGTCTGTTCGGCAATGTCGTCGGGCATGGTGCCGTCCTGCGGATTAATGGGCAGCTGGCCGGAGGTGAGGGTCATCGCGCCGAGATTGACGCCCTGAACGTACGGAGCAATCGCGGCGGGCGCGTCAGCGGTAGTAATAATCATGTGGTTACCCCTTCAAACAGTTACAGAAAATAATTCAACAGCACCAGCGAGCCGACGCCGCTCACCACCACCCACACCAGACCTAAACGGAAGCTGGCGAGCGTACAGATAATGGCGGCGATCACCTTCGGATTTTTTAAGTCGAACTCCATGCTGGAATTCACGCTCAGGATCTGAATGGTGATGATGGCCGGCAGGACGGTGACCGGCACGAAGCGCAATGTTTTGGTCACCCGCTCAGACATCTGGATCTTGCCGGCCAGGCCGATAAACGAGAAACGAATAAGAAAAGTGACCGCGGCCATGCCCAGCGTCAAGGCGATAAAATAGCTATTACTCATTTTCCAGCGCCTCCACTAACGGCATGTCGGATTCGGTTGTTGCCATCTGCTTGCGCTCTTCCGCCAGGTCGACGCACAGGCCGGCAAGGACGCCGAGCACGGAGGCGACGACGATACCCAGCGAGTAGGGCAGGACCACTAACAGCACGCCGGAAACGGCGGCCACTACCGCGGCGACGGTGCAGGCCTGGCTTTTAATTTGCGGCACCACGATGGCGATAAAGGCGGCGACCATGGCGAAATCGAGACCGTATTTCTCAATGTGGGGAAACGAGGCGCCGACCAGCGCGCCAAGAAAATCGGCCAGCACCCAAATCGCCCAGAAGGTGACCATCGCCGAACCATAAAACAGATATTTTTCCTTTTTATTTCCTTCCATCTCTTTGACGGTAGTGGCATACACCTCGTCGGTGAGCGCATAGGACATAAAGCATTTTTTAAAGAATGAGGCTTCGCGCACGGTGCCGGAAATAGAGGCGCTATACAGCACATGGCGAAGATTAATAATTAATGTGGTGAAAATAATCACGCCGAGCGTGGCCCCGGTTTTTAACATATTCAGTGCCAGCATTTGCGCCGAACCGGCAATCACAATCGCCGACCACGCGGTACTTTGCCAGACGCTCATGCCGGCGCTGACGCTTAATGCGCCAACAATGAACGAGAAAGGAAAGTCCCCGATGCACAGGGGCATAATGGCGCTGGCGCCGCGTAATATGACTTTTTTATTCATCGTAAAATACCTGTTGGTGCAGGCAATAAATCATTATTGCGTAGGGTACAAAAGGGCTGGTCTTATTTGCTGACCATAATGCGAATGATCTCTTTATCGGTTTGCGCCATAGGCTTAATCACGAGGCGGCACAGGTTATTAATCGACTGTTCGACGTCGGCGCAGACAATGCCGTCGTTGGCGCTGGCGCAGCGGTTTTGCATCGCCATCAACACAGATTTAAAGGCGCTGGAAACCACCGAGGAGACCTTCATCGCGCAGCTGTTGGAAGCGCCATCGCAAATCATGCCGGTAACATCGCTAATCATATTGATGATGGCGGTGTTGATGGTTTCGATATTGCGGGTAAACAGCCATGCCATACCGGCGGCGGCGCCCATGGCGGCGGTGGAGGCCGCGCACAGTGCGGACAGGCGGGTATAGCGCGAATGGATGGAAATGGCCGTCAGATGCGAGAGCGCCAGCGCGCGAGCGAGCGTCTCTTCATCGGCATTCAGATGCTCGGCGACGGTAACTACCGGCATGGTCGCTGCGATCCCCTGGTTGCCAGAGCCGAAGTTCGACATGGCGACCACCGGGGCTCCGCCCATACGCGCATCGGAAGCTGCGACGGTGTTGATAATGACCTCGCTCATTAAGTCATTACTTAACAAACCATTTTTAACGGCTTCAGAGAATGTTCCGTTAATATTCAACCCATACTTTTTCGATTTGCCTTCTGCAGCCAGTGCGCTATTGAGGCGGGCGGCTTCCAGAATAAACGTAATATTCTCAACCGGGGTGGAGATAATAAAGTCATACGCTTCCTGGAGAGAGAAAGTTGGCAGTTCAGTCTGCGCTGTGGCGCTATTTTCCCCGGCGTGTAATGGCTGCTGTTCGCCATTAATATATAACTCGACCACATTGGTATGCGTGCCTTTTACCACGACGCGACAGGTCTGGTCACCGGCGCTGAGGGTGAGATCGAGATGAATAAAGTCAGGCGTATCCTGGACGTCAATAGTAACGTGGCCGGCATCCACCAGCGCTTGTGCCTGTTCCACATGCTGTGAAGTAATGCCTGCCAGGGTCTGTAATCCCTTATCGGCATCGCCACCAAAGGCGCCGATGGCGGCGGCCAGCGCGACGCCATTAACTGTCGTGCCGGGAATCGTGACGCCCGTGGCGTTTTTATACAGGTTGGCAGAAATAAAACCGCTAATTTTTTCGCAGGGTGTCGCTAAATGTTTCGCGGCGTAAGCGGTGGTAAATGAAATAGCAACAGGTTCCGTACAACCTAATGCTGGTGCGACTTCTCGCTGTAGCCAGCGAATAAAAAGTGAGGATGCTTGGTCAGACATTATTATGATTCCTGGACGTAAGATGATGAGGAAATATGCTAAGGGAATCGGCAGAAAAAAACTTTCTCAAATAACCCTTTATTTATTAAGGTCTGGAGAAAAATTTTATTTTTAGCCTTATCTAAACATGCAGGCCTGTATGTAAATTAAGTTATTGATTAACAATGACTGTGCAGGGATAGTTTTATACAAAAAAAGGGGATTCAGTTATGTCGATCACACGCCGTTAAGGAGGGTATTTTTCTCTTTTGCCGAAATCCTGTCCTGAGGGCGCAAACGTGTAAAGCCCACGCGGTGAGGGGTAACTGTAGATCTGGATCACACTTTTGCGCTATACCGGACGCAACAAGGACTGATTATGAGGTGTGAATATGTCGTCGGTTTATCGCCCACTGGTGAATTTTATCGCCACTGCGATGCAAACGGTTTTGAATCTGGGGCTGCTGTGCCTGGGGATTATCCTGATCGTCTTCCTCGGTAAAGAGACGCTACATCTGGCCGATGTCCTCTTTACCCCGGAGCCGACCAGTAAGTACCGGCTGGTGGAAGGACTGGTGGTCTACTTTCTCTACTTCGAATTTATCGCGCTGATCGTCAAGTATTTTCAGTCGGGGTTCCACTTCCCGCTGCGCTATTTCGTCTATATCGGCATCACCGCGATTGTGCGTTTGATCATCATCGATCATGAATCGCCGATGGCGGTGCTCATATACTCCGCCGCGATCCTGATCCTGGTGATTACGCTCTGGCTGTGTAACTCCAATCGCCTGAAACGCGAATAAAAAAAAGCGGCCTCCAGGGCCGCTGACCAACAGTCACAAATAGAATTTATGTAGGGTCCAGTTGAGGATAGCAGTGGCATTGGCCTTACTTTTTCAGCTGAGGGCGACGGCGACAATACCCGGTTGGGGTCGTGTATTGCGGCTAGACCGTCGGCCCCCATCTGAAATTTGGGGCCGGTGTTACAAAAAAAACTTAACCTTTCACCCCACCCGCCGTCAGGCCGTTCACCAGCCAGCGCTGCGCCAGCAGGAACACTACCGTGATTGGGATGGCGGAGAGTACCGCCGCGGCGGCAAAATCGCCCCACAGATAGTTCTGCGGGTTGAGATACTGTTGCATGCCTACCGCCAGGGTATAGCTGTTCACATCGCGCAGCAGCAGCGAGGCGACCGGCACTTCGGTGATGGCGGCGATGAACGACAGAATAAAGACCACCGCCAGAATCGGCACCGACAGCGGCAGCAGCACGAGGCGGAACGCCTGCCATGGGGTCGCGCCATCCAGCGCCGCCGCTTCTTCCAGCGAGCCATCGATGGTTTCGAAGTAGCCTTTAATCGTCCAGACGTGCAGGGCGATACCGCCCATGTAGGCAAAGATCACGCCGCCGTGGGTGTTGAGGCCGACGAACGGGATGTACTGGCCCAGGCGGTCAAACAACGCGTACAGGGCAACCAGCGACAGCACCGCCGGGAACATCTGGAAAATCAACATCCCTTTCAGCAGGGTCGCTTTCCCCGGGAAGCGCATACGGGCAAAAGCGTAGGCACAGGTGGTGGAGAGGGCGACGATACCGATCGCGGTAATCCCGGCGACCTTAATCGAGTTCCACAGCCACAGCAGGACCGGGAACGGCGGCGGCGTGACGCGGCCATCCGCGTGTTCGACGCTGAAGCCTAACGCCAGACGCCAGTGTTCCCAGGAGATGGTATCCGGGATCAGGCTGCCGGTGGCGAAGTTGCCTTCGCGCAGCGAGATGGCGATAACCATCAGCAGCGGAAACATAATCGCGGCGATAAAAATCAGTAGCAGGAGATGCGTGGTAAATAAACGTAGCTTCTGCGATTTGGGTTGGACCATAGCCATTATCGTTATCTCCCTTAATCAAACTTCATGCGTGTGGCTTTCAGGTTCACAATCGCTAACGCGCCAACCAGCAGGAAGATAAGCGTTGCGATAGCCGCCGCCAGGCCGAAGTCCTGACCGCCGCCGCCTTCAAAGGCGATACGGTAGGTGTAGCTCACCAGCAGGTCGGTATAACCGGCCGGGGTGGTGGTGCCGAGACGGTCCGGACCGCCGTTGGTCAACAGTTGAATCAGGACGAAGTTGTTAAAGTTAAAGGCGAAGCTGGCGATCATCAGCGGCGTCAGCGGCTTAATCAGCAGCGGGAAGGTAATTTTAAAGAAGTTCTGGAACGGGCCGGCGCCATCCATTGCCGACGCTTCGTACAGATCGTCCGGAATCGCCTTCAGCAGCCCCATGCACAGGATCATCATGTACGGGTAGCCCAGCCAGGTGTTGACGATGATGATCATGGTGCGCGCGGTGGTCGGGTCGCTAAACCACGCCGGTTTAATGCCGAACAGCGCGCTGAGCATCATGTTGATTTCACCAAAGCTCTGGTTGAACAGGCCTTTGAAAATCAGAATCGAAATAAATGACGGTACGGCATACGGCAGAATCAGCAGGACACGGTAAATCGCTTTGCCTTTCAGCGCTTCCCACTGCACCAGGCAGGCGAGGATCATCCCCACCGCGACGGTCAGCACCACGGTCAGAACCGAGAACACCACCGTCCAGACGAAGATGGCGAAGAACGGTTTCTGGATGCCTTCATCGTGGAAGACGCGGGTAAAGTTATCCCAGCCGATAGTCACGGTGTAGCCCGGGCTCAGCTTTTCTGTGCCCCAGCTACCGTCGGCGTTGATTGCCTGGTAGAAACCAACGTCGTTGTTCGGGCGGTATTTGACGTGGGTTTGATTGTTGGTCAGCTCGCCGTTTTCGCCAAGCGTATACAGCGGTTGGGTGCCGGAGAACTGGCGCAGCGAGCTCATGATCACTTTGCTGTCATCAGGCAGTACGGCGGTCAGCTGGTTCAGCGCGGTGCGGTTCTGGGTAATGACGCGCAGGTTGGCGCGCTCGCCTTCCGGCAGGGCGTCAGTTTCTTTTAACGCCAGCTTCTGCTCGCCGCCGAATTTAAAGGCATCGGAAAGGTAGTTTTTACCGCTCTCGCCATCGGTCAGGGCCAGCTTCCACTCGTCGCCTGCCGGGATCAGCGTGAAGTTATAGGCTTTGCCGGCCTGGAAGGAGCGATCCATCAGCACCTGCTGCGCGCGCTCAAAGGTCAGCTGGTTGGTGCTGCTGTAGTTGGTGAACGCGATAGCGATAGTACAGATCAGCGGAAACAGGACAAACAGGCCCATGCCGGCGAGGCCGGGATAGACATAGCGCCAGGCATAGGCCTTGCGATTAGCGAAAATATACAGGCCAACTGAGCTTAAAATCAGCGTCATGATGGCGAACAGGTACTCCCCCTGGGCGTACATCAAAACAACAAGGTAACCCACCAGCAGGCACAGTAAGCCAATCACAGACCATGTGAGTTGCGGACTTTGCCACCAGTGTCTCTTTTTAACGGCATCCATGGGGATCATCCTCTACAGCGTTAAACATCTGTCGGCGTCAGTGCCTGATGGCGCTGCGCTTATCCGGCCTACGGATTGTGTAGGCCGGATAAGGCATTCATGCCGCCATCCGGCACGTACGCTACAGCATTACTTAGTGATACGGCTCTGGGCATCCTTCAGCGCAGCATCGACAGTCTGACGACCGCTGGCGGCGTTGATAACCGCGGTACGAACGGCATACCAGAAGGCAGACATCTGCGGGATGTTAGGCATAATTTCGCCTTTCTGGGCGTTCGCCATGGTGGCAGCGATGCGCGGATCTTTTTCCAGTTTTTCCTGGAAGGATTTCAGCGCCACCGCACCCAGCGGTTTGTCGTTGTTAACGGATTCCAGACCCTGATCGGTCATCAGGTAGTTTTCGAGGAACTCTTTCGCCAGCTCTTTGTTCGGGCTGGCGGCGTTGATCCCCGCGCTCAGCACGCCAACGAACGGTTTCGATGGTTTGCCTTTAAAAGTCGGCAGCAGGGTCACGCCGTAGTTAACCTTGCTCTTATCGATGTTAGACCACGCCCACGGACCGTTGATGGTCATCGCGGTTTCACCTTTGTTGAAGGCCGCTTCCGCGATGGAGTAATCGGTATCGGCATTCATGTGCTTGTTCTTGATCAGGTCAACCAGGAAGGTCAGGCCCGCTTTCGCGCCTGCGCTGTCCACGCCGACGTCTTTCACATCGTACTTGCCGTTTTCAAACTTGAACGCGTATCCGCCGTCGGCAGCGATCAGCGGCCAGGTGAAGTACGGTTCCTGCAGGTTGAACATCAGCGCGCTCTTACCTTTCGCTTTCAGTTCTTTATCCAGCGCCGGGATCTCTTCCCAGGTCTTCGGCGGGTTCGGCACCAGGTCTTTGTTGTAAATCAGGGACAGCGCTTCCACCGCGATCGGGTAGGCGATCAGTTTGCCGTTATAGCGAACGGCATCCCAGGTGAACGGATAGAGTTTGTCCTGGAACGCTTTGTCCGGGGTGATTTCCGCCAGCAGGCCGGACTGCGCGTAGCCGCCGAAACGGTCATGCGCCCAGAAGATGATGTCCGGGCCGTCGCCGGTCGCCGCAACCTGCGGGAATTTCTCTTCCAGCTTGTCCGGGTGTTCTACAGAAACTTTAATGCCGGTGTCTTTTTCAAACTTTTTACCCACTTCAGCGAGGCCGTTGTAGCCTTTGTCGCCGTTAATCCAGATAACCAGCTTACCTTCTTCAATTTTCGCGAGGGCAGAGGCGGAAAACATCATCGTGGTCAGTGCCGACAGCGCGAGGATGCGAGCGCCAGTTTTGATTTTCATATACCCGTCCTTTTTGGTGTTGTACTCGTGGATACACTTCGGTGGCTTAACGATGATGAGTTTCCTTTTTTAACAACCCCTTTCCATCCTCCCCAGGTCTACGCCCCACCCGCTGGTTGTGTGATCTCCATTGCAAAAACGGCCGTATTGCGTCCTAGAGCACAGAAAAAAGCGCCCAATTTTGTCGCCTCCATCACGAAATCACCCGCTGCCCGCCATCCCCCGCGGCGAGAGCCAATCTCTCATCCTCCCATCTCCTCCCCCATAAAAAAGCCGGGGGGTGGAGGATTTGCCCGGCTAATGAATGCCGCATAGTCGACCCATCTTGAATGTGACTGTTAGTGACAGGTTGTAACGAAGGGAGAAGGGCATGGCGAGCGTACAGCTGCGAAATGTAACGAAAGCCTGGGGTGACGTGGTGGTATCGAAAGATATCAATCTCGATATCCACGAAGGGGAATTCGTCGTGTTTGTCGGGCCATCGGGCTGCGGCAAATCTACCCTGCTGCGTATGATTGCCGGGTTAGAAACTATTACCAGCGGGGACCTGTTTATCGGTGACACCCGCATGAACGAGATCCCACCGGCAGAACGCGGCGTTGGGATGGTATTCCAGTCTTATGCGCTCTATCCCCACCTTTCCGTTGCGGAAAATATGTCGTTTGGCCTGAAGCTGGCCGGCGCGAAAAAAGATCTGATTAACCAGCGGGTGACCCAGGTGGCGGAAGTGCTGCAGCTGGCCCATCTGCTGGAGCGTAAACCGAAAGCCCTCTCCGGCGGTCAGCGCCAGCGTGTGGCGATTGGCCGTACGCTGGTGGCTGAGCCGAGCGTCTTCCTGCTGGATGAGCCGCTCTCCAACCTCGATGCCGCCCTGCGCGTTCAGATGCGTATCGAAATCTCCCGTCTGCATAAGCGACTGGGCCGCACCATGATCTATGTGACCCACGATCAGGTGGAAGCGATGACCCTCGCGGACAAGATCGTGGTCCTCGACGCCGGCCGTGTGGCGCAGGTCGGGAAACCGCTGGAACTCTATCACTATCCGGCTGACCGCTTCGTCGCCGGCTTTATCGGTTCACCGAAGATGAACTTCCTGCCGGTCAAAGTCACCGCGACGGCTATCGATCAGGTGCAGGTTGAACTGCCAAACCGTCAGCAAATCTGGCTACCGGTGGACAGCGCCAACGTTCAGGCGGGCGCCAACATGTCCTTAGGTATCCGCCCGGAGCATTTACTGCCCAGCGATATCGCCGATGTGACCCTCGAAGGCGAGGTTCAGGTTGTCGAGCAGTTAGGTCACGAAACGCAAATTCATATCCAGATCCCCGCCATCCGTCAAAACCTGGTCTACCGCCAGAACGACGTGGTGTTGGTAGAAGAGGGAGCCACATTCGCTATCGGTTTGCCGCCAGAACGTTGCCATTTATTCCGTGAGGATGGCACCGCTTGTCGTCGGCTGCATAAAGAGCCGGGCGTGTAAGGCTTCCCATTAAAAAAAGGCGCGAACCCGGCTGGCGGTACACCGGCGAAGCGTGCAAAGAAAAGCAATGATCTCAGGAGATAGAATGATGATTACTCTGCGCAAACTTCCACTGGCGGTCGCCGTCGCGGCAGGCGTTATGTCTGCTCAGGCGCTGGCTGTCGATTTCCATGGCTACGCGCGTTCCGGCATTGGCTGGACCGGCAGCGGCGGCGAGCAACAGTGCTTCAAAGCGACCGGCGCTCAAAGTAAATACCGTCTTGGTAACGAATGTGAAACCTATGCGGAACTGAAGCTGGGCCAGGAGCTGTGGAAGGAAGGAGATAAGAGTTTTTATTTCGATACTAACGTTGCCTATTCCGTGAATCAGGAAGATGACTGGGAAAGCACCTCTCCGGC
The DNA here is from genome assembly GCF_040065275.1 of Klebsiella sp. JB_Kp042. NCBI lineage: Bacteria > Pseudomonadati > Pseudomonadota > Gammaproteobacteria > Enterobacterales > Enterobacteriaceae > Klebsiella > Klebsiella sp. JB_Kp042. The sequence continues at coordinate 32,761 of NZ_JBEAJL010000087.1, read as the reverse complement.
GTTCCGTGAAGCCAACATCCAGGGTAAAAACCTGATCGACTGGCTGCCGGGCTCCACGCTGTGGGCGGGTAAACGCTTCTATCAGCGTCATGACGTTCACATGATCGACTTCTACTACTGGGATATCTCCGGCCCGGGTGCAGGTCTGGAAAACGTTGACCTTGGCTTCGGTAAGCTCTCTCTGGCCGCTACCCGTAACTCAGAAAGCGGCGGTTCTTATACTTTCTCCAGCGATGACACCAAGAAATATGCTGCGAAAACTGCCAACGACGTCTTTGACATCCGTCTGGCGGGCCTGGAAACCAACCCGGGCGGCGTGCTGGAGTTAGGCGTCGATTACGGCCGTGCGAACCCGCAGGATGACTATCGCCTGGAAGACGGCGCGTCGAAAGACGGCTGGATGTGGACCGGTGAACATACTCAGTCCATCTGGGGCGGCTTCAACAAGTTTGTGGTTCAGTACGCCACTGACGCAATGACCTCCTGGAACAGCGGCCACTCTCAAGGGACCAGCATCGATAACAACGGCAGCATGATCCGCGTTCTGGATCACGGCGCGATGGACTTCAACGATGACTGGGGCCTGATGTACGTTGCGATGTACCAGGACGTGGATCTGGACAGCAAAAACGGCTCCACCTGGTACACCGTGGGTGTTCGTCCGATGTACAAATGGACGCCGATCATGAGCACCCAGCTGGAAATCGGTTACGACAACGTGAAATCCCAGCGTACCAGCGAAAACAACAACCAGTACAAAATCACTCTGGCTCAACAGTGGCAGGCAGGCAACAGCGTCTGGTCTCGTCCGGCTATCCGTATCTTCGCAACCTACGCGAAGTGGGATGAAAACTGGGGCTACAGCAACACCTCTGGTCTGCAGACGAAAGACAGCAGCGGAAGCGGCGCTTTCACCTCCAGCCGCGGTGACGACAGCGAAGTTACCTTCGGTGCCCAGATGGAAGTGTGGTGGTAATACCGTCCGCAGGACGGGTGTAACCTGGGAGGGGCATCGGCCCCTCCTGACTATTCAGGGTTAGCGCGCTATTGCCTGGCTACCGCTAAACCGATGCTATCCAAGGTGAGAAGAATGAAAATGAAGAAAACTCTCGTCGCTCTGTGTTTATCCGCAGGGATGTTGGCATGCGTGCCGGGGATGAGCCTTGCCGATGTTAACTTTGTACCGCAGAACACCAGCGCCGCGCCGTCTATTCCAGCCAGCGCGCTGCAGCAACTGATCTGGACGCCTGCCGATCAATCGAAGACGCAGAGCGTAGATTTAACCACCGGCGGTCAACGCCTGGATGTTCCAGGGATCGTCGGACCGGTCGCCGCCTGGAGCGTGCCGGCCAATATCGGTGAGCTGACCCTGACCCTCGACAGCGAACTGAACAAACATAAGCAGATTTTTGCGCCGAACGTGCTGATTCTCGACCAGAACATGACGCCAGCGGCGTTCTTTCCCAGCAACTACTTTACCTATCAGCAGCCGGGCGTGATGACTGCCGATCGCCTGGGCGGTGTGATGCGCCTGACCCCGGCGCTGGGCCAGCAGAAGCTCTATGTGCTGGTGTTTACCACTGAGAAAGATCTCCAGCAGACCACCACCCTGCTGGATCCGGCGAAGGCCTATGCCAAAGGCGCAGGCAATGCGGCGCCGGACATCCCGGATCCGATCGCCAAACATACCACCGATGGCGTGCTGAAGCTGAAAGTGAAAACCAACAGCACCTCCAGCGTGCTGGTGGGGCCGCTGTTCGGCTCCTCCGGCCCGGGCCCGGTCACCGTCGGTAACACCGCGGCGCCGGTAGCTGCGCCAGCCGCCGCAGCCGCTGCGGCGCCGGCCGCCAAAAGCGAACCGATGCTCAGCGATACCGAGACCTACTTCAACAACGGTATTAAGCAGGCGGTGAAACAAGGTGACATCGACAAAGCCCTGAAATTGATGAACGAAGCTGAGCGCCTCGGCTCCAAATCCGCTCGTTCCACCTTTATCAGCAGTGTAAAAGGCAAGGGGTAATCGTCTCCCCACAATGCTGATGTTTAGGCACAGCCTTTAGGTGCATCCTCCGGGATGCACCTTTTTTTGCACGCGCGGCGGTCTGTTGCATGGCTGTTGCGTGAATGATCGTATATTGACGTTTGCCCGCCACCAACCGCCTATTCTGCGATACAATGCTCTCACGTTATGTACCGGAGAATCAGGCATGTCCCATCCTGCGCTTACGCGACTGCGTGCGCTGCGCTATTTTGCCGTTATGCCGCCCCTGGCGCCGCCCCTGAGTGACTGGCTGCTGCTGGAGGACTCAATGACCCAGCGTTTTGAGCAACAAGGAAAGCAGGTCACCGTCACCCTGGTTAACGAAGGGTATATCGGGCGTGAGGCGCTGGCTGACGAAGCGGCGCTGTTGCCCGACGAGCCGCGCTACTGGCTGCGGGAGATTATACTCAATGCCGATGGCGAGCCCTGGCTGGCCGGACGCACGGTGGTGCCGGAGTCGACGCTGTGTGGGCCGGAGCTGGCGCTACAGCAGCTCGGGCAGACCCCGCTGGGCCGATACCTGTTCACGTCGTCGACGTTAACCCGCGATTTTATTGAAATTGGTCGCGATGCAGCGCTGTGGGGGCGTCGTTCCCGTCTGCGGCTGAGCGGCAAACCCCTGCTGCTGACCGAGCTGTTTTTGCCTGCGTCGCCGTTGTACTAAGAGGAAGAAAAAATGGAGTGGAGTCTGTCGCAGAATAAGCTGTTGGCGTTTCATCGCCTGATGCGCACTGACAAACCGATCGGCGCCTTGCTGCTGCTGTGGCCGACGCTGTGGGCGCTGTGGGTGGCCTCGCCGGGCGTCCCGCCGCTGTGGATCCTGGCGGTGTTCGTCGCCGGCGTCTGGCTGATGCGCGCCGCCGGCTGCGTGGTGAATGACTATGCCGATCGAAAATTTGATGGTCACGTAAAGCGTACCGCCCGCCGTCCGCTGCCGAGCGGCGACGTCACCGAGAAAGAGGCGCGAACGCTGTTTATCGTTCTGGTGCTGCTCTCCTTCCTGCTGGTGCTCACCCTCAACACCATGACGATTTTGCTGTCGGTGGCGGCGCTGGCGCTGGCGTGGGTCTATCCGTTTATGAAGCGCTACACCCATCTGCCGCAGGTGGTGCTGGGGGCGGCCTTTGGCTGGTCGATCCCAATGGCCTTCTCGGCCGTCAGCGAATCGCTGCCGCTGAGCTGCTGGCTGATGTTCCTCGCCAACATTCTGTGGGCGGTGGCCTACGATACCCAGTATGCGATGGTGGATCGCGATGACGACGTCAAGATCGGCATTAAATCGACGGCGATCCTGTTCGGCGAAAACGATCGTCTGATTATCGGTATCCTGCAGGTGGCCGTGCTGGCGCTGATGGGCGCGGTAGGCTGGCTGAACGGGCTGGGCTGGGAATACTACTGGTCGCTGTTCGTAGCGGCGGGTCTGTTTGGCTGGCAGCAGAAGCTTATCTTCAATCGCGACCGCGATAACTGCTTTAAAGCGTTTATGAACAATAACTACGTCGGGCTGGTGCTGTTCCTCGGCCTGGCGATGAGCTACCTGTAAAATCCCTGGCCCCATCCCCCCGGTTTGCCGGGGGGCGAGGAGGACAGCAAACGCCGCGTTACGCGTCGTCCTGCGTGACGCTTTCGATCGTCAGACGTACATCCGACGTAATCAAATCCGCCAGCATCCGATAGACCTTCAGGGTCTCTTCCGGCTCGGCATCGCCCGTATCGCTGATATAGCCTTCATCGCGCAGGGTCAGCACCAGGGTACTGAATACCGCTTTATCGAAGAACTCCGGCGCGTTGATGCCATGCAGCACCGACAGGCGCTGAGCCACGGTACGGCTCTCTTTCTCCAGCGAGCTGCGGTTGATAGACGGGTTAGCGCTCAGCAGCCAGAAGGTAATGGCGTAGCGCTGCAGCGTCTCGCGGGCGCCTGCGGCCAACAGCTGCAGAGAGCGAGAGTGCGACGGGTTGAGGCTCATCACATCGCCATCGATGACGATCAGCTCCTGACGCAGCATCTCGGCAATCAGCGCATCCATCACTCCGGCCAGCTCCGCTTTCTCCCAGCGCAGGAACAGCTCGGCTTTGAGGAACGGATAGAGCGTTTCCACATGGCGCAGCACTTCGGCGCGGCTGAGATGACGATGCTGAGTCACCAGGGCGGCTAACAGCGACGGCATCACCAGCATATGGGCGATGTTGTTGCGATAGTAGGTCATCAGCACCGCCTGCTCGCGCGGCAGAATGATGATGTCGCCAATGGTGTCTTTCTCGACTTCGAACTTGTTCATCTGCAGCGCGTGGTCGATAAGCTCGCTGGCCGAAGCGGACGGCGCGGTGGCATCCGGCGAATAGGGCACATTGCGCAGCAGCGCGAGGTAACACTCCAGCTGCTGGGTGAGCTGCTCACGGGTCAGCGAACGCTGGCGGGAGGCCAGCAGCGCCGTACAGCAGAGGTTCATGGCGTTGGCCGCGCCGGCGTTGTTGATGCGTACCATCAGGTCAGCGGCGATGTTATTCACCGTCGGCGTCAGCCAGGAAGGGCGGACCGCTTCGATCGGGTCAATCGCTTCCCGCCACTCCGGCACATGGTGGTTCAGATAGGTCATCAGCGGCAGCGGTTCGCCGAAGTTAACGTAGCCCTGGCCAAGATTGCGCAGCTTGCTTAAGCCGCGCACCATCTGCGGCAGACTCTCTTTCTCTTTGGTGGCGCCGCGCAGCTCTTTGGCATAGGTCCCTACCTCCATCACGTGCTCGTAGCCGATGTAAATTGGCACCAGGGTGATCGGCCGGGTGCCGCCGCGCAGCATCGCCTGGATGGTCATCGACAGCGTACCGGTCTTCGGATCGAGCAGACGGCCGGTACGGGAGCGGCCGCCTTCGACGAAATACTCTACGGAATAGCCGCGGCTGAACAGTTCGCCAAGGTACTCGCGGAACACCGTGGAGTAGAGCTTATTGCCCTTAAAGGTGCGGCGAATAAAGAACGCGCCGAGGCGGCGGAAGATTGGCCCGGCTGGCCAGAAGTTAAGGTTGATACCCGCCGCGATATGCGGTGGCACCAGCCCCTGGTGGTACAGGACGTAAGAGAGCAGCAGATAGTCCATGTGGCTGCGGTGGCAGGGGACATAGACAATCTCATGGCCATCGTGCGCCAGCTGGCGTACGCGCTCGGCGTTATGCACGTTGATGCCCTGGTACAGGCGGTTCCAGGTGAAGCCGAGAATGCGGTCGGTCAGGCGGATCATCTCGTAAGAGAAGTTCGCGGCAATCTCTTCCATCAGCGCAATCGCGTTCTGCTGGGCCTTCTCGTGGGAAATTTTCTTGCTGCGCGCTTCGTCTTCCACCGCCCGGGCAATGGCCTTCGACGCCAGCAGCTTGTTAAACAGATCCTGGCGGGCCGGCAGACGCGGGCCGACGGCGGCCAGGCGCTGGCGGGCAAAATGCATCCGCGCGACGCGAGCCAGTTTCTGGGCGATGATCTTATCGGTACCGTGCTCATCCGCCATGCGGCGCAGCGATACGGAAGGCGAGAAGCGCACGAAGCTGTCGCGGCCGAGCCAGGAGACGGCGAAAAATTTCTGAATGCCGTTAAGCATCCGCAGCGGCGGATTAACTTCCCCTTTCTCACGACCCGGCGAGCGGCCGAACATCACCGACACCGGCACCATTTGCACATCGAGATCCGGATGGTTGCGGTGCAGATCGAGGTAGTCATGGAACAGCTTGATGGACTCTTCTTTTGGCGTGTAGTAGGTGAATACGCGCGGCCCGCCGTGGATGAATACGTAGCGCGGCAGCAGGGCGCCGTCGATTTCCAGCGGTTCAAGCGGGTCAGGTAAATCATGCGCCAGACATTGGGCGCGCAGCGTCAGCAGGTCCGCCTTGGAGTTATAGGGCAGGACGTACATGACCGGACGCGAGGTATCGAGTCCTAATTCCTGAGCAGGCTCTGCCGGAATAGACTTGCTTTTTACCAGCACCCGTAATGGTAAATTCAGTAATTTATAGTAAATTCGTTGCCAGCCGGACATAAACGATGTGAAGCCTCTGGTTAATCATGCAAATGCGCGGCAAGAATAACAGAAAGCGGGCAAAATTTCCGTTACCGCGCGGCAAACGCGTACACTCATCGACGTCATTTACATAAAAAGGTTTTGTGATGGCCAATAATACCACCGGGTTAACCCGAATCATTAAGGCGGCAGGTTACTCCTGGAAAGGATTTCGCGCGGCGTGGATCAACGAGGCCGCGTTTCGTCAGGAAGGTGTCGCCGCCATCGTGGCCGTCGCGATAGCCTGCTGGCTGGACGTCGACGCCATCACCCGCGTATTGCTGATTGGCTCGGTCCTGCTAGTGATGATAGTCGAAATTCTCAACAGCGCGATTGAGGCGGTCGTGGACCGTATTGGCTCGGATTATCACGAGCTTTCAGGGCGCGCCAAAGACATGGGGTCGGCGGCGGTCCTGCTGGCGATAATCATCGCGCTGATCACCTGGGGAACGCTGCTGTGGAGCCATTATCACTAACGTTCTTCGCTAACCCTCGCAAAATATAAACAATCTGCCGATTTTTGTGTGCCATGTGGTTCCAAAATCACCGTTAGCTGTATATACTCACAGCATAACTGTATATACACCCAGGGGGCGGAATGAAAGCGTTAACGACCAGGCAGCAAGAGGTGTTTGATCTCATTCGGGATCATATCAGCCAGACGGGCATGCCGCCGACGCGTGCGGAGATTGCTCAGCGCTTGGGGTTCCGTTCCCCAAACGCGGCGGAAGAACACCTGAAAGCGCTGGCGCGTAAAGGCGCAATCGAGATCGTCTCCGGCGCCTCGCGCGGTATCCGCCTGCTGACGGAAGAAGAGCACGGCCTGCCGCTGATCGGCCGCGTCGCCGCCGGTGAGCCGTTGCTGGCGCAGCAGCATATTGAAGGCCACTATCAGGTCGACCCGTCGATGTTCAAGCCCAACGCCGATTTTCTGCTGCGCGTCAGCGGGATGTCGATGAAAGACATCGGTATTCTGGATGGCGATCTGCTGGCGGTCCACAAAACCCAGGATGTGCGTAACGGCCAGGTGGTGGTAGCGCGCATTGACGATGAAGTGACGGTGAAGCGCCTGAAAAAGCAGGGCAACGTCGTCGAACTGTTGCCAGAAAACAGCGAATTTACCCCTATCGTTGTCGATCTGCGTCAGCAGAGTTTTACCATTGAGGGTCTGGCCGTTGGCGTGATCCGTAATGGAGAATGGCTGTAACGCCTGCCCCTGCGCAGCGTCATCTGATGCATGACGCTGCGACGTTTGTCCTCAATCAGGTCTCCGAACATGCTGCTCAACGCTGCCGATAAAGCGCTGTGGCGCCTTGCACTCCCCATGATTTTCTCCAATATCACCGTCCCGCTGCTGGGGCTGGTGGATACCGCGGTGATCGGCCACCTTGACAGCCCGGTATACCTCGGCGGCGTCGCGGTCGGAGCGACGGCCACCAGTTTCCTGTTTATGCTGCTGCTGTTTCTTCGCATGAGCACCACCGGGCTGACCGCTCAGGCCTGGGGGGCCAAAGATCCGCTGCGACTGGCGCGGGCGCTGGTGCAGCCGCTGGCTCTGGCGCTGGGCGCCGGGGTGTTGATTATCCTGTTTCGCCTGCCGTTGATTAACCTCGCCCTGCATATCGTCGGCGGCAGCGAGGCGGTTCTCGAGCAGGCGAGACGGTTTCTCGATATCCGCTGGCTCAGCGCTCCCGCGTCGCTGGCCAACCTTGTGCTGCTCGGCTGGCTGCTGGGGGTCCAGTACGCCCGGGCGCCGGTGATTTTGCTGGTGGTCGGTAATCTGTTGAATATTGTGCTCGACCTGTGGCTGGTGATGGGCCTGCGGATGAACGTCCAGGGGGCGGCGCTGGCCACGGTCACCGCGGAGTACGCCACTCTCATTATCGGCCTGATGATGGCGAAGCGGGTGCTAACGCTGCGCGGCGTGTCGCTGGCGATGCTGAAAAACGCCTGGCGCGGCGACATGCGCCGTCTGCTGGCGTTGAATCGCGACATCATGCTGCGCTCCCTGCTGCTGCAGCTGTGCTTTGGCGCGCTGACCGTCTACGGCGCCCGTCTGGGCAGCGATATCGTGGCGGTCAACGCCGTACTAATGACCATGCTGACCTTTACCGCCTACGCGCTGGATGGCTTTGCCTATGCCGTGGAGGCCCACTCCGGCCAGGCCTACGGCGCGCGCGACGGCAGCCAGCTGCTGGAGGTGTGGCGGGCGGCCTGCCGGCAGTCCGGTATGGTGGCGCTGGCGTTTGCCCTGGTTTACAGCCTGGCGGGGGAGTACATCATCGCGCTGTTAACCTCGCTGCCTTCCCTGCAGCAGCTGGCCGATCGCTATCTGATCTGGCAGACCATCCTGCCGGTGGTCGGGGTCTGGTGCTATCTGCTGGACGGCATGTTTATCGGCGCGACGCGCGGCGCGGAGATGCGGAACAGTATGGCGGTCGCCGCGGCCGGCTTCGCCGTGACGCTGCTTACGGTCCCGGCGCTCGGCAATCACGGCCTGTGGCTGGCGCTGGCGGTGTTTCTCGCGCTGCGAGGCCTGTCGCTGGCGCTGATCTGGCGCCGCCACTGGCGACGCGGCACCTGGTTTAGTTAGCCCTTTCTCTAGCTCGCCATTATCGGTGAACGTCCTTCGGTCGCGCCAGGTTTGCCGGAGCGACTCAGTAGCCCGGCGAGCGTAGCGCGTGCCGGGAAAACCACCTTCAGCGTTTCCAATGAGGGCTATGGTTAAAAATTCCGAATAACGAATCGGCGCCAGCATTCTCATCTATAGTTAATACCATGTCCGGCACAAAACGGGCTGTAAACCCACCGAATGATGAGGACGTTATCATGAATAAAGACGAAATCGGCGGTAACTGGAAACAGTTGAAAGGTAAAGCCAAGGAACAGTGGGGCAAACTTACCGATGACGATATGACCGTAATCGAAGGGAAGCGCGACCAGCTGGTCGGCAAAATTCAGGAGCGTTACGGCTATGAGAAAGATCAGGCTGAGAAAGAAGTCTCAGACTGGGAGCATAAGAACGACTATCGCTGGTAGCGTTCCGTGATCCGAAGAATGAAGCATTTGTGTTAGTGCCTGTCTAAATGGCGCAGGGACGCGCCGTTAACCCTTTTTCCCGCTGCGGCTGCCGCTCAGCGGGCTTTCTTTTTGAGTTGAATCGTATGATCGTGCTGGCAGTGTCCCGGCGTGCTGCAGGCTTCCACTTCCACGCAGCTCGCGCAAAGGCCATGAGCTTCAATCACGTTGTGGCGCAGGGCGAAGCCCATTCTGGCCGCCAGCGTGTGCATGATATCTTCCACCCCTTCAGCCGCCTCTTCCTTCACCACGCCGCAGCGGTCGCAGATAAACATGGCCGAGCTGTGGGTTGGCTGGTCAAAGAGATGACACAGCACATAGCTGTTGGTCGATTCCACCTTGTGGACAAAACCCTGCTCGAGTAAAAACTCCAGCGCGCGGTAGACCGTCGGCGGCTTTGCCTGCGGCTCTTTCTCACGCAGCAGATCCAGCAGGTCGTAGGCGCTGATTGCCCCTTGCTGCAGGCTCATCAGGCGCAACACTTCCAGACGCTGTGGGGTCAGGCGTACGCCGCGTTGCGCACACAGCTTTTCAGCATGCGCTAACATCTCTTGCGAAGGGGACTTATCCATGAGCATCCTCAGGTTGCGTGAAATTGAATCTGTTACTTTATCACGTTCCGCGGAAAACGCCGAGACCCGACGGGTGATGCGGGTCATACTTCAGATTGTCGGCGCCAGTCCACTCCCTGGCGCTGGCCGCTGACGCTCGTGGAGGCTGCGCCTTAGCCGGTCGCTAAAACCGTCATGCCCGATTTAATCGCAACACGCCTGACCCAGGGTATGCTATATCTGAAGTGTCTCATTTTCGGGAGAAAACGATGAAACGACCTGATTGCATTCGCCACTGGCGCGAACTGGAAGGGCCCGACGATGCCACTTATCCCGACAGCCCGGAGCGTTTTTCCATTGGCGCGCCGCTGGGGCGCGGTTTACGCCTCAACCGGCTGGGGATCCACCACGAGAGACTGCCGCCCGGGCGGCGCACCTCTTACCCGCACGCGGAGAGCGATGAGGAAGAGTTCATCTATGTGCTGGAGGGCTATCCGGAAGTGTGGATAAACGGCTATCTCTGGAAGCTGGAGCCGGGCGATAGCGTGGGTTTCCCCGCCGGCACCGGCGTTTGCCACACCTTTCTCAATAACACCGGGCAGGAGGTTCGTCTGTTGGTGGTGGGTGAGGCCAACAAAAAGTACAACCGAATTTACTACCCGCTCAATCCCGGCTATGCCGCGACGCGCCAGGATCGCTGGGTTGATCATCCGCCGCAGTTCTTTGGCCCACATGACGGCAAACCGCGGATAAAGTAATCGACACCGGGAAGGGGCGAAGCGCGGCGCACTACGCGCCTGTGGTTTATCTTTATGCTATAGTAGCGCCCCTTTTTACCCGGATGCTTATTTATTCGCCATGATGCCTGAATTAACGTCACCTGTTTTTCCTGCTCACCGCTTCTCCATCGCGCCGATGCTCGACTGGACTGACCGGCATTGCCGCTACTTCCTGCGGCTGCTGTCGCGGCATACGCTGCTGTATACCGAAATGGTGACCACCGGGGCGATTATTCACGGCAAAGGGGACTATCTGGCCTATAGCGAAGAAGAACACCCGGTTGCTCTGCAGCTCGGCGGCAGCGATCCGCAGGCCCTGGCGCAGTGCGCGAAGCTGGCCGAGGCGCGCGGCTATGATGAGATCAATCTCAACGTCGGCTGCCCCTCCGATCGGGTGCAGAACGGGATGTTTGGCGCCTGTCTGATGGGGAATGCCCAGCTGGTGGCCGACTGTATCAAAGCGATACGCGATGTGGTGTCGATCCCGGTCACGGTGAAGACCCGTATCGGCATCGACGACCAGGATAGCTATGAATTCCTTTGCGATTTCATTGAGACGGTCTCCGGCAAGGGCGAATGTGAGATGTTTATTATTCACGCCCGCAAAGCCTGGCTCTCCGGTCTGAGCCCGAAAGAGAACCGCGAGATCCCGCCGCTGGATTACCCCCGCGTCTGGCAGCTGAAGCGCGACTTCCCCCATCTGACGATGGCGATTAACGGCGGCATCAAATCGCTGGATGAAGTCAGAGCACAGCTTGAGCATATGGATGGGGTGATGGTCGGGCGTGAGGCCTATCAGAATCCGGGCATTCTGGCTTCGGTCGACCGGGAGATTTTCGGCGTCGCCGGCGCGGATGCCGATCCCGTGGCCGTCGTGCGGGCCATGTACCCGTATATTGAGCGCGAGCTCAGCAAGGGTACTTATCTGGGCCATATCACCCGTCATATGCTGGGACTGTTTCAAGGTATCCCGGGCGCCCGCCAGTGGCGTCGCTACCTGAGCGAGAATGCGCATAAAGCCGGCGCCGACATTGCGGTGCTGGAGCAGGCCCTGAAGCTGGTGGCCGATAAGCGTTAGTTTCTCACCAAAACCTGGTGAAATTGACCACGCCCCGCACACCATTGCGGGGCGTTTTCTTTTAAATTCAGTTGGTTATTGTTGGCATGTTTTTTGTAATACCTGCAGAGCGACATATTAATGACTGTGGGGAGAGAGCCATGCTGGAACTGTTATTTGTCATCGGATTTTTTGTCATGCTGCTGGTCACCGGCGTATCGCTGTTGGGGATTATCGCCGCCATCGTGGTGGCTACGGCGCTGATGTTCGTCGGCGGTTTGTTTGCTTTAATGATTAAATTGCTGCCGTGGCTGCTGTTGGCTGTGGTGGTGGTGTGGGTTATTCGGGCACTGAAAACCCCGGACGGAAACGCTTTTCGCGACAATAACCGTTGGCGTTACTAAGGTATTGAGGGGTATGTCACAACCTGAACAATTTTGCACAGAACCGCGTAGGCATTACTGCGCAAATCTGTCACTATTAGCGCGTTAACGAATTCATCGCGCTGTACCCTACATACAGCCGAACTAAAAAAAAGTAAGGGCTTCCCAGGTGGAAGCCCTAAACTTTTGTCCCTTTGTCCGCTTACGGCAGCAGCAGACTCGACCCCTGTGTCACCCGGCTCTCCAGAACTTCATGCGCTCGTCGCGCTTCGGTCAGCGGATAGGTCTGACTCTCGGGCACGTCCACTTTAATCACGCCGCTGGCGATCAGCGAAAACAGCTCACTGCAGGCTTCCGCCAGCTCTTCCCGGTTGGTGATATAGCCCTGTAGCGATGGGCGGGTGACATACAGAGAACCTTTCTGGTTCAGGATCCCCAGATTAACGCCGGTTACCGGGCCGGAAGAGTTGCCAAAGCTGACCATCAGGCCGCGGCGTTGCAGACAGTCCAGAGAGGCTTCCCAGGTATCTTTCCCTACCGAGTCATAGACCACGGCGACTTTCTTACCGTCGGTGAGCGCTTTGAGCCGCTCCGCGATAGGTTCTTCGCGATAGTTAATCACCTGCCAGGCGCCCGCCGCTTTGGCGCGCTGCGCCTTCTGCGCGCTGCCGACGGTGCCGATAAGTTTCGCCCCCAGCGCTTTCGCCCACTGACAGGCTATCAGCCCCACGCCGCCGGCGGCCGCGTGAAACAGGAACATCTCATCAGGCTTAATTTCATAGGTTTTGCGCAGCAGATACCAGACCGTTAATCCCTTGAGGAACGACGCGGCGGCCTGTTCGAAAGAGATGGCGTCCGGGAGGACCGCCGCTTTGTCGGCCAGCACATTGTGCACCGTGCTGTAGGCGCCGAGCGCCGACTGGGCGTACACCACCCGATCGCCTACCTTAATGTGCGATACCCCGTGGCCAACTTTACTGACGACGCCGGCCGCTTCGGTGCCGAGGCCGCTCGGCAGCGAGGGCGGCGGATAGAGGCCGCCACGAACATAGGTGTCGATATAATTGATACCGATGGCTTTGTTTTCGACCTGAATTTCATGCTCAGCGGGATCGCGGGGCGTGAATTCAACCGCCTGAAGCACCTCCGGCCCCCCGTGTTTTGAAAATTCGATGCGTGTTGCCATGTTCGCTCCTGTGTTGTTCTGAGATTATCCAGTAAGCTTAACAGCCTGCGGCGGCGGCGACGGATTTTCTTACCCGCCTCAGGCCAGTCACGCTGAATGGGTTCTTTAGCGGCAATGGCTTTCTCGCTATACTGTCACGCTCTTTTCCGTATCGGTGAAACGTTAGGCTATGGCAGGAAATAAACCCTTCAACAAACCACAGACAGAAACCCGCGAACGCGATCCGCAGCTCGCCGGGCTGAAAGTCCCGCCGCACTCGATTGAAGCGGAGCAGTCGGTGTTGGGCGGTTTAATGCTGGATAACGAGCGCTGGGACGACGTCGCCGAACGCGTCGTTGCCGACGACTTTTATACCCGTCCGCATCGTCATATCTTTACCGAGATGGCGCGCCTGCAGGAGTCGGGCAGCCCGATTGACCTGATCACCCTCGCGGAGTCGCTGGAGCGTCAGGGACAGCTGGACAGCGTGGGCGGCTTCGCCTATCTGGCTGAACTGTCCAAAAATACCCCCAGCGCGGCAAACATCAGCGCCTATGCCGACATCGTGCGCGAACGCGCGGTCGTGCGCGAGATGATCTCGGTGGCCAATGAAATCGCCGAGGCCGGCTTCGACCCGCAGGGGCGAACCAGCGAAGATCTGCTCGACCTCGCCGAGTCCCGCGTCTTTAAAATCGCTGAAAGCCGGGCCAATAAAGACGAAGGGCCGAAAAACATCGCCGATGTCCTCGACGCCACCGTCGCCCGTATCGAACAGCTGTTCCAGCAGCCCCACGACGGCGTTACCGGGGTCAACACCGGCTACGACGACCTCAACAAAAAGACCGCCGGCCTGCAGCCGTCGGATCTGATTATCGTCGCCGCCCGTCCGTCGATGGGTAAAACGACCTTCGCCATGAACCTCGTGGAAAACGCAGCGATGCTGCAGGACAAGCCGGTACTCATCTTCAGTCTCGAGATGCCCTCGGAACAGATTATGATGCGTTCTCTGGCCTCGCTGTCGCGCGTCGATCAGACCCGCATTCGTACCGGTCAGCTGGACGATGAGGACTGGGCGCGGATCTCCGGCACCATGGGCATTCTGCTGGAAAAACGTAACATCTATATCGATGACTCCTCCGGCCTGACGCCGACGGAAGTGCGTTCCCGCGCGCGGCGTATCGCTCGCGAGCACGGCGGCATCGGGCTGATTATGATCGACTACCTGCAGCTGATGCGCGTGCCGTCGCTCTCCGACAACCGTACCCTCGAGATCGCCGAAATCTCCCGCTCGCTGAAGGCGCTGGCCAAAGAGCTGCAGGTGCCGGTGGTGGCGCTGTCGCAGCTGAACCGCTCGCTGGAGCAACGTGCCGATAAACGCCCGGTCAACTCTGACCTGCGTGAGTCCGGTTCTATCGAACAGGATGCCGACTTAATCATGTTCATTTACCGTGATGAGGTCTATCACGAGAACAGCGATCTGAAGGGCATCGCGGAAATTATCATTGGTAAACAACGTAACGGCCCGATCGGCACCGTGCGACTGACCTTCAACGGCCAGTGGTCGCGTTTCGATAATTATGCTGGCCCTCAGTATGATGATGAGTAATCCTTCCTCCTTCTTTAATTAAGGAATTCAAATGCAAGCGGCAACTGTAGTTATCAACCGCCGCGCTCTGCGACACAACCTGCAACGTCTGCGTGAACTGGCGCCTGCCAGCAAACTGGTTGCGGTGGTGAAAGCGAACGCCTACGGACACGGTCTTGTTGAGACCGCGCGAACGCTGACCGACGCCGACGCTTTTGGCGTCGCCCGCCTGGAAGAGGCGCTGCGCCTGCGAGCGGGGGGGATCGCCCAGCCGATCCTCCTGCTGGAAGGCTTTTTTGCGGCGGAAGACCTGGCGGTGATCGCCGCTCAGCGTCTGCATACGGCGGTGCATAGCCCCGAACAGCTGGCGGCGCTGGAGCAAGCCGACCTCCCCGAGCCGGTGACCGTGTGGATGAAACTGGATACCGGTATGCATCGCTTAGGGGTGCGCCCGGAGGAAGCTGAGGCGTTTTATCAGCGTCTGAGCCAGTGCAAAAACGTCCGCCAGCCGGTCAACGTGGTGAGCCACTTCGCCCGCGCCGATGAGCCGACCTGCGGCGCCACCGAACGGCAGCTGGATATCTTCACCACCTTTACCGAAGGCAAGCCGGGATGGCGCTCTATTGCCGCCTCGGGTGGCATCCTGCTGTGGCCGCAGTCGCATTATGACTGGGTGCGTCCGGGCATTATCCTGTATGGCGTGTCGCCGCTGGACGATCGCTCCACCGGGAAAGATTTTGGCTGTCAGCCGGTGATGACCCTGACGTCCAGCCTGATTGCCGTGCGCGAGCATAAAGCAGGGGAGCCCGTCGGCTACGGCGGCACCTGGGTCAGCGAACGCGACACTCGGCTCGGCGTGGTCGCGATGGGCTATGGCGACGGTTATCCGCGCGCCGCGCCGTCGGGCACCCCAGTGCTGGTCAATGGCCGCGAAGTGCCGATTGTCGGCCGGGTGGCGATGGATATGATCTGTGTTGACCTCGGCCCGCAGGCCGAGGATAAAGCCGGCGACGCGGTGGTGCTGTGGGGAGAGGGACTCCCGGTAGAGCGCATCGCCGAGATAACGAAAGTGAGCGCTTACGAACTTATTACGCGACTGACCTCCCGCGTAGCCATGAAATACCTCGACTGAGCCTCGTTCGTACCGGATAGCTCAGACGCTGGTCCGGTACGCAATCGGTATAGCCGCAGACAAAAAAGCGGTTTATACCGCTGCGCAGTCACTTTCCCCTCAACATCCTCTCGACCTGCCGTCATATCCGGTTTATTGTGTAAGAACCTGCCCTATGTAAACCTGGAGATACATCGCGTGTTTCAAAAAGTTGACGCCTACGCCGGCGACCCAATTCTTTCTCTGATGGAACGCTTCAAAGAAGACCCGCGAAGCGACAAAGTCAACCTGAGTATCGGGCTGTATTACAACGATGACGGCATTATCCCGCAGCTGCAGGCGGTGGCGGAAGCGGAAGCGCGCCTGAACGCCGAGCCGCACGGCGCCTCGCTGTATCTGCCGATGGAAGGGCTGAGCGGCTACCGCCAGGTGATTGCCCCGCTGCTGTTTGGCGCAGAGCATAGCGCGCTTAAGCAAAACCGCATCGCCTCCATTCAGACGGTCGGCGGTTCGGGCGCGCTGAAGGTCGGGGCCGACTTCCTCAAACGCTACTTTCCTGAGTCTCATGTCTGGGTCAGTGACCCGACCTGGGAAAACCACATCGCCATATTTGAAGGGGCTGGCTTCGAAGTAAGTACTTACCCCTGGTTTGATAAAGCCACCAACGGCGTGCGCTTTGAAGCGCTGCTGGCGACGCTGCAAACGCTGCCGGCGCGCGACATTGTGCTGCTGCACCCCTGCTGCCACAACCCGACCGGCGCCGACCTGACGCCGGAACAGTGGGATCGTGTGGTGGAGATCCTGAAAGCGCGTCAGCTGATCCCGTTCCTCGACATTGCCTACCAGGGCTTTGGCGCAGGGCTGGAAGAGGATGCCTACGCCATTCGCGCCATCGCCAGCGCCGGGATGCCGATGCTGGTCAGCAACTCTTTCTCCAAAATTTTCTCCCTGTACGGGGAGCGCGTCGGCGGCCTGTCGGTGGTCTGTGAAGACAGTGAAACCGCAGGCCGCGTGCTGGGCCAGCTGAAGGCCACCGTGCGCCGCAACTACTCCAGCCCGCCGAGCTTTGGCGCGCAGGTGGTGGCGACGGTGCTGAACGATGCCGGGCTGAAAGCCACCTGGCAGGCGGAAGTGGACGCCATGCGCGCGCATATCCTGACCATGCGTCAGGCGCTGGTCGACGCGCTGCAGCAGGTTGCTCCGGGCAGCAAAGTGGATTATCTGCTCAAGCAGCGCGGGATGTTCAGCTACACCGGCTTCAGCGCGGCGCAGGTGGATCGCCTGCGCGACGAGTTTGGCGTCTACCTGATTGCCAGCGGACGTATGTGCGTGGCGGGGTTAAACTCACGTAATGTTCAGCAGGTAGCGAAAGCCTTTGCCGCGGTAATGTAAGCCGCTCTCCAGCAGGTTGTCTCTGCCGGTCAACGGGCAGAGGCAACCCCCTCTGATTGTGATCATCCTCTTTTTCTATGACATCAGCGCGAAAAAGGCTTTTCATCCCTGTCGCCTGCGGGTAAGGTCGGGACGTTACTAAGCATGCACATTATTGAAAACAATAATGATTGATCGATTTAGGGATAAATATGCGCAAACTTACTCTCGCCCTTGCGGCGGCCTCTCTCCTGTTCACGCTGAACAGCGCCGTCGTGGCGCGCGCCTCCACGCCGCAGCCGCTGTGGGTCGGTACCAACGTGGCCCAGCTGGCCGAGCAGGCGCCGATCCACTGGGTTTCGGTGGCGCAAATTGAGAACAGCCTGCTGGGGCGCCCGCCGATGGCCGTCGGTTTTGATATCGATGACACCGTCCTCTTCTCCAGTCCCGGTTTCTGGCGCGGGCAAAAAACCTTCTCCCCCGGCAGTGAGGATTACCTGAAAAACCCGCAGTTCTGGGAAAAAATGAACAACGGCTGGGACGAATTCAGCATGCCAAAAGAGGTGGCGCGCCAGCTGATTGCCATGCATGTGAAGCGTGGCGACAGCATCTGGTTCGTCACCGGCCGCAGCCAGACCAAAACAGAAACCGTTTCTAAAACCCTGCAGGATGATTTCCTCATCCCGGCCGCCAATATGAACCCGGTGATTTTCGCTGGCGATAAGCCGGGTCAGAACACCAAGACCCAGTGGCTGCAGGCGAAGCAGATAAAGGTTTTCTATGGCGACTCGGATAACGACATTACCGCTGCCCGCGAGGCGGGCGCCCGCGGGATCCGCGTGCTGCGCGCCGCCAACTCCTCCTACAAGCCGCTGCCGATGGCCGGCGCGCTGGGCGAAGAAGTGATCGTCAATTCCGAATACTGATGGGCGCCTGAACGGGATAAACGGCAGCGGTGACGCTGCCGTTTTTTTATGCAAAATCCGGGGTGGAAGGTTTTACCTTTTCACGTATTGCTGCACACTTAGAGGGATTCATTCGCAAAAAGGAGTCGATGATGTGGTATCAGCAAACCCTGACGCTTGGGCCCAAATCCCGTGGTTTTCATCTGGTCACCGACGAAATCCTCGGCCAGATCCGCGGGCTGTCCGGGATGAAGGTCGGCCTGCTACACCTCCTGCTCCAGCATACTTCCGCTTCCCTGACGCTCAACGAAAACTGCGATCCCACCGTCCGGTATGACATGGAGCAGTATTTTCTCAACGCCGTGCCGGACAATGCGCCGTACGAACATGATTATGAAGGCCCTGACGATATGCCGTCGCACATCAAATCATCGATGCTTGGCGTGTCGCTGATGCTGCCGGTCGAGGACGGACGCGTCAGGCTGGGGACCTGGCAGGGCATCTGGCTGGGGGAGCATCGGATACACGGCGGTTCGCGGCACATCGTTGCGACGCTCATGGGGGAATAAAAGATGACAATTTCGGAGTTATTGCAGTACTGCATGGCGAAGCCGGGAGCAGAGCAGAGCGTCCACAGCGACTGGAAAGCCACGCAGATTAAGGTCTCGGACGTGCTGTTTGCCATGGTGAAGGAGGTCGAAGACCAGCGGCCGGCGGTTGCGTTGAAGGCGAGTCCGGAGCTGGCGGAGCTCCTGCGGCAGCAGCATCGCGACGTCCGGCCCAGCAAGCATCTCAATAAAGCGCACTGGAGCACCGTCTTTCTGGATGGCTCGCTGCCGGATTCGCAAATCTACTACCTGGTCGATGCGTCTTACCAGCAGGCGGTGAAAATGCTGCCGGAGCCGGTCCGGCAGCAGCTTTCCCGCTAATTATTTCAGCATCGGCTTCAGGAAGCGCGCGGTGTGCGAGGCTTCGCACTCAGCGACGGTTTCCGGCGTACCGGAAACCAGAATTTCGCCGCCGCCGCTGCCGCCTTCCGGGCCGAGATCGACAATCCAGTCGGCAGTTTTTATCACGTCGAGGTTGTGCTCAATCACCACGATGGTATTGCCCTGATCGCGCAGCTGGTGCAACACTTCCAGCAGCTGCTGGATATCGGCGAAGTGCAGACCGGTGGTTGGCTCATCGAGGATATACAGCGTCTGGCCGGTACCGCGCTTGGACAGCTCGCGCGCCAGCTTCACGCGCTGCGCCTCGCCGCCGGACAGCGTCGTCGCCGACTGGCCGAGACGGATATAGGTCAGGCCGACATCCATCAGGGTTTGCAGCTTACGCGCCAGCGCCGGTACGGCATCAAAGAACTCGCGCGCTTCTTCAATGGTCATATCCAGCACTTCGTGGATGGTTTTGCCTTTGTACTTAATCTCCAGCGTTTCGCGGTTATAGCGCTTACCTTTGCACTGGTCGCACGGTACGTAGATATCCGGCAGGAAGTGCATTTCGACCTTGATCACTCCGTCGCCCTGGCAGGCTTCGCAGCGACCGCCGCGGACGTTAAAACTGAAACGACCCGGCGTATAGCCGCGGGAACGTGATTCCGGCACCCCGGCGAAGAGCTCGCGCACCGGCGTAAACACCCCGGTATAGGTCGCGGGATTGGAGCGCGGCGTACGGCCGATCGGGCTCTGGTCGATATCGATGACTTTATCGAAGTGCTCCAGCCCCTGAATATCGCGATACGGCGCCGGTTCGGCGATGGTCGCCCCGTTAAGCTGACGCTGGGCAATCGGAAACAGGGTATCGTTGATCAGCGTTGATTTACCCGAGCCGGAGACGCCGGTAATGCAGGTAAACAGGCCCACCGGCAGAGTCAGCGTCACGTCTTTCAGGTTGTTGCCGCGCGCGCCGGTCAGTTTGAGGACTTTCTCCGGATCGGCGGGCACGCGCTGCTTCGGCACTTCAATTTTGCGCTTGCCGCTCATGAACTGGCCGGTCAGGGATTCCGGGACGGCCATAATGGCCTCCAGCGGCCCTTCCGCCACCACCTGGCCGCCGTGGACTCCGGCCCCAGGGCCGATATCGATCACATGGTCGGCGGCGCGAATGGCGTCTTCGTCATGCTCAACGACGATCACCGTGTTGCCCAAATTACGCAGGTGAATCAGGGTCCCGAGCAGGCGCTCGTTATCGCGCTGGTGCAGGCCGATGGAGGGCTCATCCAGGACGTACATCACGCCAACCAGTCCAGCGCCAATCTGGCTCGCCAGGCGGATACGCTGGGCCTCGCCGCCGGAGAGCGTTTCCGCCGAACGGGAGAGCGTCAGGTAGTTGAGGCCGACGTTGACGAGGAACTTCAGGCGATCGCCAATCTCTTTCAGCACTTTTTCGGCGATTTTCGCCCGCTGGCCGGAGAGTTTCAGATTGTTGAAGAAGTCCATCGCGTGGCCGATGCTCATATCGGAAATGGTCGGCAGCGGGGTGTTTTCCACAAACACGTGGCGCGCCTCGCGGCGCAGACGCGTACCGTCGCAGCTGGCGCACGGGCGATTGCTGATGAACTTCGCCAGCTCTTCGCGCACCGCGCTGGATTCCGTCTCTTTGTAGCGGCGCTCCATGTTATGCAGCACGCCTTCGAACGGATGGCGGCGTACCGAGGTGTCGCCGCGGTCGTTCATGTATTTGAATTCAATATTCTCTTTACCGGAACCGTACAGGACCACTTTCTGCACGCTGGCGCTGAGAGTGCCCCACGGCGCTTCGACGTCGAACTTGTAGTGCTCCGCCAGCGACTTCAGCATCTGGAAGTAGTAGAAGTTACGCCGATCCCAGCCGCGGATGGCGCCGCCCGCCAGCGACAGCTCCGGATTTTGCACCACGCGATCGGGATCGAAATATTGCTGCACGCCGAGGCCGTCGCAGGTCGGGCAGGCGCCCGCCGGGTTGTTGAAGGAGAACAGGCGCGGCTCCAGCTCGCGCATGCTGTAGCCGCAGATCGGGCAGGCGAAGTTGGCGGAAAACAGCAGTTCTTCCGCTTTCTCATCATCCATATTGGCCACGATGGCGGTACCGCCGGAGAGCTCCAGCGCGGTTTCAAACGACTCGGCCAGACGTTGCGCCAGATCGTCGCGCACCTTGAAGCGGTCGATGACCACCTCGATGGTGTGTTTCTTCTGCAGCTCCAGCTTCGGCGGATCCGAGAGATCGCAGACTTCGCCGTCTATCCGTGCGCGGATATAGCCCTGGCTGGCGAGGTTTTCCAGGGTTTTGGTGTGCTCGCCCTTACGCTCTTTAATAATGGGCGCCAGCAGCATCAGACGCAGGCCTTCCGGCTGGGCGAGGACGTTATCGACCATCTGGCTGACGGTCTGCGCCGCCAGCGGCACGTCGTGGTCCGGACAGCGCGGCTCGCCGACGCGGGCGTACAGCAGACGCAGGTAGTCGTGAATTTCGGTAATAGTACCCACCGTCGAGCGGGGGTTGTGAGAGGTTGATTTCTGTTCGATGGAAATCGCCGGCGACAGCCCTTCGATATGGTCGACGTCCGGCTTCTCCATCAGCGACAGGAACTGTCGCGCATAGGCGGAGAGCGATTCGACGTAGCGACGCTGGCCTTCGGCATACAGGGTGTCGAAAGCCAGTGAAGATTTGCCAGACCCGGAAAGCCCGGTGACGACAATGAGTTTGTCGCGCGGGATAACGAGGTTGATGTTTTTGAGATTATGGGTGCGGGCGCCCCGAACTTCGATCTTATCCATTCACCTTTCCCGGTAGGTAGATACACGGATTGCCTGGTTTGCTTGAAGGACAAACGGCAGAAACGGCTAATTATGACACAATTTAACCTGTCTGAATATACAGTATTGGAATGGCGCTGCGGGAAGCGTGTGAAAATTTGCATAGCGGCGGCATGTTTTCTGGAATTGGCTTAGCAGCTATCAAATTGTCCCTTTGTGGTGTTAGAATTCCCGGTTTACACTTATACAAAACGTATTATTCAGGAGATTCGATCATGGCCAGCAGAGGCGTAAACAAGGTGATTCTCGTCGGTAATCTGGGGCAGGACCCGGAAGTACGCTACATGCCAAGTGGCGGCGCAGTCGCCAACTTCACGCTGGCAACTTCCGAATCCTGGCGTGACAAGCAGACCGGCGAAATGAAAGAGCAGACTGAATGGCACCGCGTTGTGCTGTTCGGCAAACTGGCGGAAGTCGCTGGTGAGTACCTGCGTAAAGGCTCTCAGGTGTACATTGAAGGCCAGCTGCGTACCCGCAAGTGGACCGATCAATCCGGTCAGGACAAATACACCACTGAAGTGGTGGTGAACGTTGGCGGCACCATGCAGATGCTGGGCGGCCGTCAGGGCGGCGGCGCACCGGCAGGTGGCGGCCAGCAGCAGGGCGGTTGGGGTCAGCCTCAGCAGCCGCAGGGCGGCAACCAGTTCAGCGGCGGCGCGCAGTCCCGTCCGCAGCAGCAGGCTCCGGCAGCGCCTTCCAACGAACCGCCGATGGACTTCGACGACGATATCCCGTTCTAAGGCTTGCCTTAGACGCAATATCCGCGTAGTTAAAACAGAAAGCCCCGGTTTCGACGGGGCTTTTTTTATGATTATTCCACCGCCGCCTCAGGAGTCGTTTTGACCACTGATCGCGGATCGCGAGCGCTTCAGGCTGCGGGCACCTGAGCGGTTGCGGGCGTCGCCACGCCTGGCTGCGGTGCGGCGGGCTGTGTCGCTGGCCTCTGCCGCGGCGCGGCCGTCGCTTTCTGTTTGCGGGCCATGTCATCGACGATCAGCCGATAGGCGATGTAATACTTATAGATATTGCTGACGTAGGTCACCGTTTCCGCGCCGATTTTTTCTGCCGCCAGATTTTCGACATTACCGAACCAGACGTTTGGATCAAACCCGCGCTGTTTGGTCATGGTGCGCAGGCGGGCGATACGCGCTGGACCGGCGTTGTAGGAAGCAAAGGTAAATAGCGCTTTATCCAGCCGGGTCATGGGCTCATCAGCATAGTATCGATCTATCATCCAGCGCATATATTTCACGCCAGCATGAATGTTGGGATCCAGCTGTTTAATATCACCCACCTTCAGCTCTCTTCCGGTGCTGGGCATCACCTGCATCACCCCGACGGCGCCGACGTGGCTTCGAACCGACTGGTTCAGCCGCGACTCCTGGTATCCCTGGGCCGCCATCAGCAGCCAGTCGACATCGTAGCGATCGCCATATTTGCGGAAGACGTCCACCATGGCGAGGAACTTGCGCCGTTCCTGACTCGCTGCGGCATTTTTGACATATTTAGCGTTTTTCAGGTAACGCAGCAGGAGAGTATTGCCCAGCGTGGTGCCCTGACGATTCTTTTTCACAAAGTTGTTCAGCAGCGCCAGCAGCTGCGGACTGTCCTGGCGTACCGCCCACGCAATGTTGCCGCCGTCGCGCAGCACCACGTTGTCATGGACCTGGATTTTCGGAAACACCTGTTTCCAGAAAACAGCTTTATGCTGATCGACGACGATCAACGGCACCAGCCCGGCGTTGAGCATTTCCAGCAGATCTTCATCCTCCAGCGCTTCCGGCGCCGCTTCCAGGGTAACCGGCGGTCTTGACTCACTGGCAAATCGGGCGTTCAGCGCTTGCAGACTGTCGTAATAGCTGGAGGAGCGGCGAACAAAGACCGTTTGACCGGAAAGCTGCTCCAGGCTGTCGACCTTTGGCGACGCCGGGCCGGAGATCAGCAACTCTTTGACGCCGCTGTAGAGCGGCTGAGCGAAAGCGGCCTGGGCTTCCCGCGACGGAGTGATGGTCAGGTTGGCGGCGACGATATCCCCTTTACCTTCATTGAGCGCGGTGAAGAGATTATCCCGGCTGACCGGCACGAAAACGATATGTAGCTTCAGGTGGCGCTGTTTCAGCTTTTTATCCCTGGCCAGCTGTTTATTCAGATCGTTTTCCAGCGCCATGAAAATGTCGTGCGTCGCTCCGCGTTGGGTTCCCTTATCAATAAAAAAGAAGGTCTTGCTGTAGGTGGTTAATACCCGGATGGTGCGCCGATCAAGCATGCCAGGCAGATCGCCTTTCCACGGCTGCAGCATGTCGTCGATATGGATCGACAGCGTGTTATCTTCGGTTGCCACCGGCGGCGCTTTTTCCGCCTCCGCCGCAAGCAGGATAGGGGCGAATAACAGCGTCGCGAGGCAGGTGAGCCAGGCGATAAACAGGCGTGATAGCAAGTTGGCGTTCATGGAGGAACACTCCGCAGGGGGATGTGTTTATTTTAGCAGAACGGCCGCCGTTAGCCGGGCACGACAAGGGCGTAAAAAACATAACGATGCTGACAAATCATTTTCTCCCATTTTATCGCTTACTATTAATGTGCTTTTATCTTTACTTTAACTATGGAGATAATATGGCGGAAATGTGTTTTTTTAATGATAAATAGAAAGTAATGATAATGTTTTTATTTTATGCTTCCTCATCTGTTTTGTATTAACCTTTTGATTATTAGTGTTTATTTTATTTTTATCCGATATTGATTATTATCACCTTGATAATGAATCTCATTTTTATTACCGTAGCACAGCACATTACTCTTATTATTCGCTGTCTGGATTACGCTATCAAAGAATAGCGCGAAGCGCTTTTTCTCTAATGATGAAACAGGGCACTTAATTTTATTATGCCTCATGCTGTTTTCTTATTCCCATGACTATCGGGAAGGGGCTGACCTACGCCAAAATCTGGCGAGGCGCTGAGGCGAGTATTTTATCCCCTTGTTTTTTCAATTGGGGAAGGCGTTATGCCCGACAGCAACAGAAAACAGGGCATATTCTATGAAATACACGTCTCACTTCCCGCTGGGGATCGTCATTCCTTTGCTCGCCTGTAGCGTGCAGCTGCAGGCGGCAGAGAATATTACTGAACAATCGACTCGTGACGAGAGCACCCCAACGGCCGAAAACCAGGAGGAAACGATGGTGGTGACCGCTGCCAGGCAGAACCTGCAGGCGCCGGGCGTGTCGACCATTACCGCAGAGGAGATTCGCAAACATCCCCCCGCCCGCGATGTGTCGGAGTTAATTCGCACGCAACCCGGGGTCAACCTGACCGGTAACTCCACTAGCGGTCAGCGCGGCAACAACCGGCAAATTGATATCCGTGGCATGGGGCCAGAGAATACGCTGGTGCTGGTCGATGGAAAACCGGTCACCAGCCGTAACTCGGTACGATATGGCTGGCGCGGCGATCGTGATTCCCGTGGCGATACCAACTGGGTGCCGGCAGAGATGATCGATCATATCGATGTGATCCGCGGCCCGGCGGCGGCGCGCTATGGTAATGGCGCGATGGGCGGGGTCGTCAACATCGTAACCAAACCGACCACGCCTGAATGGCATGGGTCGTGGAATACCTATATCAATGCTCCGCAGCACCGTAAAGAAGGGTCGACGAAACGTACCAACTTTAGCCTCAATGGTCCGCTGTCAGACAGTGTTAGCTTCAATCTCTGGGGTAATCTGAGTAAAACCCAGGCCGATGCTCAGGACATTAACGCCGGGCATGAAGCTGAGCGTACCGGTTCCTACGCGGGCTCTTATCCAGCCGGACGTGAAGGGGTAGTGAACAAAGATATTCACAGTAAGCTGCGCTGGGAATTCGCCCCGATGCAGGCCCTGGAGTTTGAGGCCGGCTACAG
Source organism: Klebsiella sp. JB_Kp042 (assembly GCF_040065275.1). NCBI lineage: Bacteria > Pseudomonadati > Pseudomonadota > Gammaproteobacteria > Enterobacterales > Enterobacteriaceae > Klebsiella > Klebsiella sp. JB_Kp042. The sequence goes on along the minus strand of NZ_JBEAJL010000087.1, from coordinate 6,995 downwards.
CCGCCAGGGCAACCTCTATGCCGGCGACACACAAAACACCAATACCAGTACGCTGGTGAAGAGTATGTACGGGAAAGAGACTAACCGTCTCTACCGGCAAACTTATGGCGTGACATGGACCGGCGGCTGGGATAATGGCGTGACCAGCAACAGCTATGCCCAGTACGAACACACCCGCAACTCGCGAATGAATGAAGGGCTGGCGGGCGGTACGGAAGGGATCTTCTCCAGTAGCGAGTTTTCAGATATCGATCTGGCCGATGTTCTGCTACATAGCGAAGTGAATATTCCGTTTACGCTGGGGGTCGATCAGAATCTGACGCTGGGCACCGAATGGAACCAGCAGCGGATGAAAGACGGCGTGTCGACAGCCCAGGCGCTCTCTTACGGGGCGATCGACGGTGTATCGGCTACCGATCGTAGCCCGTACTCCAGCGCTGAGATTTTCTCGCTGTTTACCGAAGATAATATGGCGCTAACGGACAGTACCATGCTGACACCCGCTCTGCGCTTCGATCACCACAGCATCGTCGGTAATAACTGGAGCCCGTCGCTGAATCTGTCCCAGGAACTGACGGATGACTGGACGCTTAAGCTGGGCATTGCCCGCGCTTACAAGGCGCCTAACCTCTACCAGTTGAACCCGAACTATATTCTCTACAGCAATGGTCAAGGCTGTTACGCCAGTAGTTCCGCCTGCTATCTGATGGGAAATAGCGACCTGAAAGCGGAGACCAGCGTCAATAAAGAGATCGGTATTGAGTACAAGCATGATGGCTATCAGGCGGGAATTACCTGGTTCCGTAACGACTATCACAACAAGATTGAGTCAGGGTATGCGGCGGTGGGCACTGCCAGCAACGGTACCACCAATATCTATCAGTGGGAAAACGTACCAAAAGCGTTAGTGGAAGGCCTGGAAGGAACGCTGAATCTTCCAGTGGGGGAGACGATTAACTGGAGCAATAACCTGACATGGATGCTGCAGAGCAAGAATAAGACGACAGGCGACCGGCTGTCAGTGATCCCGCAGTTTACCCTGAACTCGACTTTGAGCTGGCAGGTTCGTGAAGATCTCTCTCTGCAGAGCACCTTTACCTGGTATGGCCGTCAGAAACCAAAACGCTTTAATTATAAGGGCGAGGCGGTCAGCGGCAGCGAACTAAACGAAGTCAGCCCATACAGCATTGTCGGCCTCAGCGCGACCTGGGATGTGAACAAAAATCTGAGCTTCACCAGTGGGATAGATAACCTGTTTGATATCCGCCACTATCGGGCAGGGAATGCGCAAACGACTGGAAACGCGACGACGGGGGCTTACCTTTATGGTGCGGGTGCTGAGACCTATAACGAGTCGGGGCGAACCTTCTTTATGAGCGTAAATACTCATTTCTAATGGTGCTGAGGAGAATGAAACCGGGTGCAGCGCGGCCCGGTTTTTTTATTTCAGATGAGAGCGGCGGAGACAATTATAAATGGTGACAAAATCTTCACGCCCTCTACATTATTAGCTCAAAATATCCTTTTATACTGATTTCCGTCGCGCAAGGTCGTTGATCCCGACCGGGCTCGATAATAGCATCCTGCTATTTCCCTTCTGCAATACCCCCTGTCCCCCTTCCATTCCCAACCGCAGCGATACGGAGGAGGGGGACCTTCCTTATTTTTGTCGCGTGACCCGGTGACGATATTGGGTGGGTGTGAGCGCATGATATTTTTTGAAGGTACGATTAAACGCACTGAGATCGTCATAACCAACCATAATACAAATATCGACAATACGGTAACCAGGCGTCGTCAGCAATAAACGGCGACAGAGCGACATACGCTGTTGGCGGATATACTCCATCGGCGAACGATCAAAATAATAACGGAAGAGCCGAAATAAATGCCAGGGAGAATAACCAGAAATATCGCTCAGATCGTCGACGGTTAGTTTCTTATCCAGATTATTATCGATCCAAAGGATCAGGTCGTTTAGTACCGATTGCTGGAGCGTTTTGCTACGCATGATTGAGGCCAATCCCAAAAACGAATGGCTCCTCAATGAGGAGCCCCGGGTTTATTGAACGGTGAGCTCGCCGCGGCGAACCTGATAATTTTTTTGGTTATCAGGGCCAATATAGTCGCTGGCGGGTTTTGCCACCTGCAGATAACCAAACGCGGTTGATTGCTCTGCATGATAATTTTCGCCGTCATTCACGTCGCCGCGCCCGTTATAACGGGCAATCGCTGGGAAGGGATACACCGGACGCGTTGCGATAACGGCTGGAGTGGCGTCAGCGTAAGGCTGACTGATTTTCTGCACGCCGTGAAACTGCGTTTGCGCATCTGGTTTTTCTGTCATCGGCGGCAGCCTGGCGGCGGCTGACGCCCGTTTTCCGGCCATAAGCTCTTGCGGCGCGATGCCTTCCTCGGTCCAGCGCATCAGCGGGGTAAGGAGATCAATTTGATCGTAACCTTCGCCATTACCGCAATGTGCTACCCCAGGCAGCAGGAATAACCGCAGGAAGGTATCCGTTGCGGCATGGCCCATCTCTGCTTCTACGCCGCGGTAATAGGCGATAGAAAAGGCTGGGCTGACGGAGTCATCGGCCAGACCGTGCCACAGGATAAGCTTGCCGCCGCGCTGTTGATAGGCATGAAGATTGGTATTTGCCGCGTTATAGAGCGGTGCCAGTTGAGCGACGGCGTCAAAATTCTGCTGATTAAGTGGGAAATCCCGCATCGAATGGATCTTCTGTTTTCCTCCCGGCAGGAGCACGGATTGCAGAGCCGGTAGTACCATCATTTCCGACATTGAGTGGCCGGTCGGCATCTCCGGCACCGGCCAGCGTAGCTCGGAGCCCAGCGGAAGACCGCCAGCGACGAACTGGGCGCTGTGGCTGTCGTAAGCGCCGCGGTAGAGCTTTTTCACTACCTCAATCTCTTCCTGTGTCAGGCAGGCGGAACGGTCCTGAGCGTTGGCAGGACAGCGGGGGAGCCAAGTCTCAGAGAACTGACAGGCATACGGGTTTTGCAGGATGCCGTCCTGCACGCCGGAAAGCGTCGGGCAGTGAGACAGTATGGCCTGGTGAATCAAAGGTAAGCGATCTTTCAACAAGACAGCGGTACCGTCGGGACGCTGATTGGCGGCCACATTCCAGCCGTGGAAGAAGGAATTCTGAAACTGGAAAAAGGCCGCAGGCGCGCCAGCGCTGATACCGTCAAAATCCTGCGGAAAGCGCTGTGCTTCCATCAATGCTTCGCGACCGCCGTCTGAGCAGCCCATAAAGTACGCGTATTTTGGCGGCTGGCGGTAAAGCATCTGAATCACTGCTTTGCTCAGCACTGCGGTCAGGTGGTTGGCGCGCCAGGCAAAATCGATGCGCTTTTGCGGATCCTCGGCCCATGAAGCATCCATCATACTGCCATGGTGCCCCATATCGGTTGCTGCCACCACGAACTCGCCGTTCATTGCCGGCAGGCAGCCGCTGGCATTCGACAGACTCAGGTTAATGCTCCCGCACAGTCCGCCGCAGCCGACCTGCAAGAAACGTTGACTCCAGCGCTGGGTCGGCAGGGCAATCTGCACGCCAATCTGGGGGGCGATAGTGGCGCTCACCTTGCACCAGCTTCCCTGCGCGGAGGTTTGCATTTCAGTGTGGTTGATAGTGACCTTTGCGCCAACGGCGGCGCTGAAGTCGGTAGCGCTCAGCGCATCGCATGTCAGCGCGGGGAGAACAATCGGCAGACTGGAGGCAGCCTGCGCTGGCGAAGCGAACGATAACCCAAAGAGGGTGCAGATAATGATGGGTAAGATCGTTTTAAGTAAGCGTGACATACGCAATTCCCTGTAATTGATGATGGGAGGCGGCAGGATGGTGAAGCCTATTCCTCACCTTCCCTGGCGAGGCGCCACTGCTTGGCTATTGTAGATAACGATAGACTTTCCTTGATGCCTTGATAAGGCGTCCCTACTGTATTCTGCTATTTTGAGGAAAATATGGAGATTTTCGCCATTGTCATCTGGCGGTAAATACATGAAAGAATGTTGTGATGTCGATTGCATAATTTATTCAATTTCTCTTCATTATATCTGCTGGCTTTAAGAATATGATTGTGCCTGTTCCTGGTGATTCCAGAGAACAACATTCCTAACGAGATCCTTCCCCCTTTCCATTAGCAAGAAAGGGGGCTTTTTCAATAAAAACCGTTCAGGCAAATCTAAATATAGCTCTGGTGTTGGCCATTAGAACCACGGAGTTCAGGGAAAGTTCCATCCTTAAATATATTTTTAAAGATGATTTAACATCCTTTTTTTCTCCATTTTGTCGCCATAATTGCATGTAATTCTGCGCCTCGCTCAGGTTAATTCTGTCGCATATCTTAGATACGCAACCTGAACAAATAAGCTCAACGCCAGCAGATAACTGCTATTGCTCATTATCTCGTAGACGACACATTCATGTTAAAAAAGACTCATATCATCAGCGGATTATTGATTACCCCTTTAACGTTGTACGCCGCAACATCATATCAAGTTGATGATATTCGTTTTGAAGGGCTGCAGCGCGTGACCGTCGGGGCGGCGCTATTAAGTATGCCGTTGCACGCGGGAGAAACGGTGACGCCAGAGGAAGTCAGCGAGGCGGTGCGCGCGCTGTATGCGAGCGGCAATTTCGAGAATGTGCAGATCCTGCGCGATGGGAAAACGCTGGTGGTGCAGGTTAAGGAGAGGCCCACTATTGCCAGCATCAGTTTTTCCGGGAATAAGTCGGTGAAGGATGATGCGTTAACGGAGAATCTCACCGCGACAGGTATTTTTGCAGGTAGCGCACTGGATAGAAATTCGCTCAGCGAAATAGAAAAGGGGTTGCAGGATTTCTATTACAGCGCGGGGAAATACAGTGCGCAGGTTCACGCTGTGGTGACCCCGTTACCGCGTAATCGCGTTGACTTAACGTTCGTCTTTCAGGAAGGCGTATCGGCGAAAATCGCACAAATAAACATTATCGGTAATCAGGCGTTTCGAGAAGAGACGCTCCTGGACCAGCTTCAGCTACGCGATAATGTGCCGTGGTGGAACGTGGTAGCGGATAAAAAATACCAGAAACAGAAGCTGGAAGCCGATCTGGAAACGCTGCGCAGTTTTTATCTCGATCGCGGCTATGCGCGCTTTGCTATCCAGTCCACGCAGGTCAGTATGACGCCAGATAAAAAATCCTTGTATATCACCATCACCCTCAATGAAGGCGAACGTTATCGGGTCGACCGAACTCAGGTGACAGGCGACCTGGCGCAGCATGGACCGGAGATCGAGGCCCTTGCCCAGCCGCTGGCGGGGGCATGGTATAGCGGGGCGCAAGTCACCACGATTGAAAATGAGATCAAAAAGCGTTTCGGCAAGTATGGTTATGCCTGGCCGCAAGTGACGACCACGCCGGAAATCGATGATGCGCATCACCGTATGACGCTGCATATTCAGGTCGACGCGGGTCGCCGCTACTCGGTACGCCAGATCCGCTTTTCCGGTAACGACACCTCCCGGGACGCGGTGCTGCGTCGTGAAATGCGTCAAATGGAAGGGGCGTGGCTCAACAACGAAAAAGTCGAGCAAGGGAAAGTACGTCTTGACCGAACGGGTTTTTTTGAGAACGTTGAACAGCAGATCGTTCCGGTTAGTGGGACGGCGGATCAGGTCGATGTGGTCTACAAGGTGAAGGAGCGCAACACCGGCTCATTTAACGTGGGCCTGGGATTTGGAACGGACAGCGGCGTGAGCTATCAGCTTGGCGTGACTCAGGATAACTGGCTGGGAACGGGCAACAGCGTTAGCTTCAACGGGACGCGCAACAGCTATCAGTCTTATCTTGAACTGGGGGCGACGAATCCGTGGTTTACCGTCGATGGCATTAGCCTGGGCGGAAAGATTTTTTATAACAGCTATGATGCTTCCGATGCGGACGCCGGGAGCTATAACCAGCAGAGCTACGGCTTAGGCAGTACGCTGGGGTTTCCAATTAGCGAAAATAACTCCCTGAACCTGGGACTGGATTATGTTCATAATCGGCTGACTAATATGGATCCGGAGCTGTCGACCTGGCGCTACCTCAGTTCTCGCGGAATCGAGCCCAGCGTGGTGACGAAAGATGGCGACAGCGGCGCGAAATATAGCGCCAACGATTATTTTGTGAGTATTGGATGGGGTTACAACGACCTCGACCGCGGCTTTTTCCCGCGAGCGGGAAACAAAAGCAGCCTTAGCGGAAAACTGACCCTCCCCGGCTCGGATAACAGTTATTACAAACTCTCCTTTGACACTGCCCAGTATCTGCCACTGAACGAGAATAAGCGCTGGATCTGGATGGAACGCCTGCGCGCAGGCTATGCCGGCGGGTTAGACGGCAAAAGTGTGCCGTTCTACGATAACTTTTACGCTGGCGGTTCGTCGACAGTGCGCGGCTTCTCATCTAACACCATCGGGCCTAAAGCGGCCTATTACCGTTGTAACGAGAGCGAAAGCAGCTATAGCGCCTGCCCGCTGGACTCCTCATCTGATGCGGTCGGCGGGAATGCCATGGCGGTGCTGAACAGCGAATTTATCATTCCAACCCCCTTTGTGAATGACAAATATGCCGATAGTCTGCGAACCTCGCTGTTTGTTGATGCGGGGACGGTCTGGAGCACCTCCTGGCAAAACACCGCGCAGACGCAGGCGGCAGGGATCCCTGACTACGGCGATCCGAGTCATATTCGTCTCTCCGCTGGGATTGCCGTGCAGTGGATGTCTCCTCTCGGTCCACTGGTCTTCTCATGGGCAGAGCCATTTAAAAAGTATGATGGCGATAAAGCAGAGCAGTTTCAGTTTAATATCGGCAAAACCTGGTAAGGCCCCAGCGGGGCTTATTAGACCGGCGTGGCAATATTCTGTAGACGGTACCCCGACATACGGATTGAGCTAAGGAAGGTGCGAACAAGTTCCTGATATGAGATCATCATATTCATCCGGAGCG
>NZ_JBEAJL010000086.1:0-64723 GCF_040065275.1 Klebsiella sp. JB_Kp042 | reverse complement strand
TGCGCTTACCGGGCCTACGAGGTATGAGCCTGTGAGAGGACCCCGTAGGCCGGGTCAGGCGCCAGCCGCCACCCGGCATGAAACGGCTCCGTGCCCGCTGTCATCGCCCGGCGGCGCTGCGCTTGCCGGGCCTACGAGGTGTCAGCCTGTGAGAGGGAACTGTAGGCCGGGTAAGGCGCAGCCGCCACCCGGCAATATGGCGGGCATGGCGCCTGAAAGCGTGCCCGGCTGCGTCCCTTTATTCCTGATGGCGGGTGATGTTGAGGATCTTCGCGCTGGCGCCGACCGGGAAATTGCTGAGGGCGCCGAAGTCGCTGCCCTGATAGCCCATGATCTTGCCGTCGGTGCGCATTTGCTGAAGATCGATCAGGATCACCCCCAGCGTCGGAATGATTTTCTCGCGCCAGACAAACAGATAGAGATCCTCCGCCACCAGCACATAGTGGCAGCGGTCGACATCCGCCAGCCCCTTTTCCACGCCGTCCAGACACTGCCAGGCGTAAAAATTATCGTTGAGATAGATGTGCTCATAGCGCTCGGTCGGGCTGTAGGTGTACTGATTGCGCATGCCGACCAGCGCAGGAGTAAAGCCCGGCAGCGGCCCCGGCTGCGTATCCAGGCGGGCGAAGACAAAGCGCGCTTCTACCGCGGTCAGCGGCAGGCCTCGCTCCACCCGGCTGAAGGCGTCCAGCCGCGCGGCGGCTTCGTCCGGCAGCTGGCCATAGACCAGGGTAGCGTTGCGCTGCGTCAGGTTACATACCGCGCTGATGCTGGCGTTATCCCGCTCAGGGTCAAGGAAGTCGATAAACAGAATATCCGGGCGCAGGGCGGTCGCCCGCCAGGGGGCGCGCGTGCCGTTCCAGCTTAGCGTCTGCTCATCTTCGATGATCAGCTGCTGCGGCTCGCTCCCGGCGACATAAAAGGTAAAGCGCTCGCCTGCGGGCAGGCTGGCGGTGGCGAGTACATTACCGTGTGGCGCAAAACCATCGGCCAGCGCGCCGACCTGGATAAATACGGCTTCTGAAGTCATAGGGGCTCCTGAACAGAGTAGGGCGTTAGGCAAACGCCAGAGTGGGAACATCGACGATACTGGCGCCGCCGTCGGCGACCAGCGTAGCGCCGCTGATGATGGCGGCCTGCGGTGAACAGAGAAACTGACAGACCTCGGCTATCTCCTCGGGGCTGGCGGGTCGGCGCAGCGGAACGTCGCGACAGACCCGCTGATACGCCTCAGTCAGCGACAACCCTTCCGCCTGCATCAGCGGGAGCATCTCTTCATCCGCCATCGGCGTGGTGACCCAGCCGGGGCAGACGGCGTTGGCGCGCACCCCCTGCGGGCCGTAATCGCGGGCGACGGAGCGCATCAGGCCGATTAAGGCGTGTTTGGCGGTGACGTAGCCGCAGGCCTGCGGACCGGCGGCCAGCGAGGCGATGGAGGCGACAAACAGCACGTTGCCGCGGCGGGCAATCAGCGAGGGCAGGCAGGCGCGAACGCTGGCGAAGGCGCTGGTGAGATTACCGTCCAGCGCCTCGCGCCACTGGCGGTCGCTGGTATCGGCGGCGGGGCTGTTGCCCATCCCGCCGGCGCTGCAGATGAGGACATCAATACCGCCGGCCTGGTCGAGAATGGCCGGCAGCAGCCGCTGGCGCCACGCCTCGCCGTCGGCGGCATCGCCCATCAGCGCCGTGGCGCCGGTCTCATCGGCGACCGCCCGCAATGGCGCCTCGCGCCGTCCGGTAATAAACACCCGGTCGCCCGCGGCGCGCATCAGCCGCGCGCAGGCGGCGCCAATTCCGGTTCCGCCGCCGGTGATCACCACGACTCTCGCCATTCGCTCTCTCCTGTAATGGGGTTTCCGGTTACCTTAAAAAGCGCGCCAGCTCCCGGCTATCGCCCGGAAGAACGATAGCCGGGTCGGTTAATGGAGCTCGCTCACCGGGATCGCCTGCGGCGCCGGAACCGGCTTCATGGTGGCGGGGTCGACCGCCAGATAGCGTCCGGTCTTGCTGTCGATGCCGACGTAATCGATCATTTTGCCCTGCGCCCGGGTGACCATGGTGCGTCTGGCGAACGCCTCGTAGGCTTCGCTCATCGCTTTGACCCGATCGGGGTGTTGGGCCGCGACGTCATGAGTTTCCAGCGGATCGTCGTGCAGATTAAACAGCTGCCACGGCGCGTCGCCGGCGGTGAAGCCCCGCGGCACCAGCCGCCGCAGCTTCCATTCGCCATCGACCCACGCCGCCTGATGGTGCAGCTCGACGCCGTAGTTTCCGCGCGGCGGCTGCTGCACTTCGCCGGTGAGATAGCGCTTAAAGCTGACGCCAATCATCGGCAGCACCGGCTTCTTCGCCAGCGATTTGTTCGGGTCGATACCGGCGAATTCATACAGGGTCGGCGCCACGTCATACACCGCCATCGTCGAGGCGTCGATTTTACCGTGGCGGGTAATCCCGGGGCCGGCGATCATAAAGTCGGTGTTAATGCCGCCCTGAGCGCTGGTGGTTTTGTGATAGTTGGCGTAAGGGGCGTTGCTGACGTTGGCCCAGTGCGGGCCGTAGGAGACAAACGAGCCTTTGCGGCCAACGTTGTCATAGCTGTTGTCAAACTGTTTCCAGAACTCCGGGGTGGATTCGTAGTAGAAGCCCTGCGCCGGGTTGGCGCCGTTGTCGGTTAAGAACACCAGCAGGGTGTTTTTATCGCGACCGGTTTGCTTCAGCGTTTCCATCAGGGTGCCGATCTGCGCGTCCATATTGGCGATCATCGCCGCGTAGACCTGCATCACTTTCGCGGTATATTTCTGCTGCTCCGGGGTCAGCGCGTCCCACTCTTTATCCAGCTCAAGGTGCGGGAGCGGGGTGTTGTCATGGATAATCCCCAGCGCTTTCAGGCGGGCGATACGCTGGCGATAGACCTCGGCGTAGCCCTGCTCATACTGGCCTTTGAAGCGCTTGATCCATTCGTCAGGCGCCTGCAGCGGGTCGTGCGGGGCGGTAAAGGCCAGCCAGGCGAAGACCGGTTGGTCCTGCGGCGTGTCTTTAATCCAGCTGTTCATCTGCCGGGCGTAGGCCTCGCTGGAGTAGAAATCGTCCGGCAGGGAGACGCGCTCGCCGTCGCGGGTGTAGTAGGTGTGAAACGCTTCAACGGTACCCAGCGGAATAGCGTCGTTAAAATGGCTGGTGCCGCCGCCCATAAAGGCGAAAGCGTGGTTAAAGCCGCGGTCCTTCGGCGTGGCGCCGGGAACAAAACCGAGGTGCCACTTGCCGGCCATCAGAGTGTTATACCCCGCGTCTTTAAAGCGCTCGGCCATGGTGGTGACGCGGTCGGTCAGCCGCAGCTCGTAGCCCTCCTTGCCAATAGTGCTGTCATACCACCACATGCCGCCCATCCCGGCCTGCTGGTTGCTGTTGCCGGTAAGCAGCATGGAGCGCGCCGGGGCCGACATCGGCGAGGTGTAATACTGGCTCATGCGCATCCCCTGCTCGGCCATCGCCTGCAGGTTGGGGGTGGGGATCTCGCCGCCGAAGGGGCTAATGTCCGAGTAGCCCATATCATCGGCGATAATGACGATGACGTTCGGACGCTCCTGCTGCGCGGCGTGCGCGCCGCCGGCGAGGATGACACTGACCGCCGCGGCCATGGCTGTTTTATTCACAACGGATTCTCCTGTTTCAAAGGGATAGCTTCAGAGCAACGGGCTACGCCGGATGCGCGGCCCCGACAAACGCGGCCCCGACAAACGCGGCCCGCCAGGCTTGCAGCCCTTGAAGGTCGCGGGAAAAGGGGCGCACGGGCGCAAGAATTTCGCTAAAGAAGCGGTAGTAGCCGCCGCAGAGGCGGTTGTTGCCCGCGGCGTTGAGATGCGCCGGACAGCCGCCCTGGCAGACCATTTTGACCGCGCAGGTCTGGCATTCGCGGCGCAGGCTTTTCTGCTGACCGAAAGGCAGTTGCACCGAGGCGTCGACCGCGGCGGCGAGCATCTGCTCATCGAGGCGGCCCAGCCGATGTTCGGCGTTGATCAGATGATCGCAGGCGTAGAGCTCTCCGTCGGGCTCCATCACCAGATTGCTGCCGCAGCGGGCGCTGTGCACGCAGCTGCCGCTGGTGTGGGTGAAGTACTGCGCCCACGCCTGCTCGATATTGATGACGAACACCCGCCCCTTGTCGCAGCGCTTCTGCCACTGCCGCCAGATGCCGACCATAAAACGCCCCCAGTTATCGGCGCTCAGCTGATAGCCCTCGCGCAGCGCTGCGCCTTCGCTCATCAGCGGCTGAAACTGCAGATAGCGCGCGCCGAGGCTGACCACCCGGTCATATATCGCCGCTGCGTGCGCCGCCATCTCGTTATGCACCACCACCAGCAGGTTAAACTCCACCTGATGCTGGTGGAGAAGGTCGATGCCGCGCAGCGCCGCCGGCCAGGTGGCCCGGCCGCGTTTATCCGGACGATGCTGGTCCTGTAGCGTTTCGCTGCCTTCGAGGCTCAAGCCGATAATAAAGCGATGCTCGCGAAACAGCCGGCACCAGGCGTCGTTGATCAGCGTGCCGTTGGTCTGCAGGCTGTTGCTGATGGTGACGCCGTCGGGGGCATAACGCGCCTGCAGGGCGAGCGCTTTTTTGTAGAAGCTCAGGCCGGCCAGCAGCGGCTCACCGCCCTGCCAGACAAAGTTGATTTCCCGCGCGCCGGCGGGCTGGGCGGCGATATAGCGGCGGATAAACTGCTCCAGCCGCGCCTCGTCCATCTTGTTGACCGGCGTTTCATCCTGTGGGTAATAGCAGTAGCGGCAGGCGAGATTGCAGGCGGGGCCAATCGGCTTCATCAGAATATGAAACGGCACCGGCGAGCGCGGCTCAGCGGCCAGCGGAATTTGCTGCTGGCGCAGGGCGGCGATATTCAGCATCGGCTTATCCTCGGTTAATGACCGGCGCTGTTGATATTATTTTGGCAACAGCGGGTCAGGCGTAATCACATGATTAAGCCGCGGCGAAAATTAATTGCATCCTGTTAGAGGTATAAGTGAAAAAAAACAGAAATCCATCGTTCTTAAGGATGAGAGAGACGCGTCCGGGATAGGGTTTTTTTATCACCAGGGGTCTGTCCGCCGGGTGTTAATCTTTTTTGTTTATGTTTTAACGCCGCTATCGTAAAGCATGGCAGGTGTGTTTTTTAAATGCTTTATATAACAATGGATTGCTGAAAATTTTGTAACGGCTATCACACTGTTAATATGTTAATGATTGTGTTACTTAAATGTGAAATGTATGCTTCAATAATCGGTAGTCATTCATGTGTCATGTACCAGCACCTCGACGGGGAGGCCCTATCATGTCTGCTTTGTTAAAAGCCAGCCGTAATGATGCGATAATAGCCCGTTGTTTACAGACTATTTCCCAGTTAATTCCACTGTCTTCGGCGGTATTTTATCGAGTAAATAATCGGTTAAAACCCGAAAACTATATATTGCATAATATTTCTGATAATACGCACCAACAATATCTGGAAAACTTCCAGCCGCTGGATCCGTTGCTGCCGTCGCGTTTTAGCCACCAGAACACCACCATGGCGGCGATGACGCCGCGGCTCTGCGACCGCAACCGGCATTATTATCATGAATTTATGTTGCCGAATAATGTACGCGACATGACCGAGATCTTTATTCGCCGCGAGCGGCGGATCGTCGCCGGTATCTCGCTGATGCGCGACGTGCCTTTCTCCAGCGAAGAGCGTCATCGGGCCCAGGCGGTGCTGCCGCTGGTGGAGCTGGCGATCCGCGACTGCCTGCAGGACGAAGATGACCTGCCCGCCATCCTGACGGCCAAAGAGCGGGAAATCGTCGGCATGGTGCGCGAAGGGGCCAGCAATAAGCTGATTGCCCGCCGGCTGGATATCTCGCTCTCGACGGTGAAAACGCACCTGCGCAATATTTTCGCCAAGACCGAAGTGGTCAATCGTACTGAACTCGTTTCCCGAACCTGGATGCCGGCCGCTCAGCGTACGCTGCATCTGTGATCTGACTATCGCATCCCGCGCGCGCCGTGGCAGCACGGCGTTTTCCTGATGCCTGTGGGTATCACTCCCTGGAGACCCCTCCGGGGGGAGGCTTTTTTGACCGGAGCACGCCCTACGATGTCAAGTACCCCTCTCACTGAACATGCGCTTTCCCGGCCCGCCGGGCTGGTTGTGTCCCTGCGTTTGCTGGCGGCGATTGTGATTTTCGCCGCAATTGCGCCGGGTATTCTGATGACCGCGCCGGCGGTGGCGGCGCAGCTGGCCAGCGAATGGCAGCTAAAACCCGGCCAGATCGGCTGGTTGTTCTCGGCGGAACTGGGGGCGATGAGCCTGGCGACGCTGCCGGCGTGGTGGTGGATGAGTCGCCTCGACTGGCGGCGGGTCGCCCTGACGGCCGGGGTCGTGTTTCTGACAGCCAATCTCGCCTCGGCGGCGGTGACCCAGTATGAGACGCTGCTGGCGGTGCGCTTTCTCGCCTCGCAGGCGGGCGGCACGCTGATGATTCTGTGCATCAGCTGCGCGGCGGGAACCTCGAACCCGTCGCGAGTCTATGCCTTCTGGGTGCTTGGGCAACTGCTGCTGGGGATGCTTGGTCTGCTGGTGCTGCCCGGGCTGTTTGCCAGCTTTGGCCTCAAGGTGGTCTATCTGATCCTCGCCGCCATTATGCTCTGCTGCCTGCCGCTGGTGTCGGCTTTCCCGCCGCGCTTTCAACCGTTGTCCGCCTCGCGCCAGCAGCCGCCGACGGCGCTGTGGCGTCAGGCGCTGGCGGTCCTCGCGGTGCTGACCTTCTATATCAGCCTTAGCGCGGTGTGGACCTTTATCGGCACCCTCGGCGCGGCGGCGGGCCTGAGCCCGACGCAGGTCGGCCTGGTGCTGGCGGCGGCGACGGTCTGCGGCATTATCGGCGCGGGGGGCGCGGCCCTGCGCGGCACCCGGCGGGCCGATCGTTTGCCGGTGTGGCTGGGCTACGGCCTGCTGATCCTCAGCGTCGCGCTGCTGATCGGCCAGCCGCTGCTGGCGCGCTACGCCATCGCGGCGCTGCTGTTTAAGTTCACCTGGACCTTCGTGCTGCCCTTTATTCTCGCCCGCGTCGCCGGGCTCGATAACAACGGCCGGCTGATGAACAGCATTAATCTGGTGATCGGCGGTGGCATGGCGACCGGTCCGGCATTAGCCGGGGCTTTACTGCAGCATTTTGCCAGCGCCGATCCGCTGCTGCTGGCGGCAGGGGGCTGCGCACTGCTGTCACTGATTTTGATTGCGGCGGCGTCGGCCGCCGGCAAAGGCTTAGCCAACGGGAGGATAGAGTGAAAAGAAAAACCGGTTTCTTCTTTGATGAACGTTGTTTCTGGCACAGTACCGGTCTGCACGCGGTGACGCTGCCGGTGGGCGGGTGGGTGCAACCGCCCGCCGGCGGCGGTCATGCCGAATCGCCGGAGACCAAACGGCGGATGAAAAACCTGATGGACGTCTCCGGGCTGACGCCGCAGCTGGCGCTGCGCAGCGCGGCGCCGGCAAGCCTTGCGGACCTGCGGCGGATCCATCCCGACAGCTATCTTGAGCGCTTCAAGGCGATAAGCGATAACGGCGGCGGCATGCTGGGCAAAGAGGCGCCGTTGGGGCCGGGCAGTTATGAAATCGCCTGTCTCTCCGCCGGACTGGCCTGCGCGGCGGTGGAAGCGGTGCTGAAGGGCGAGCTGGATAATGCCTATTCGCTGTCGCGGCCGCCTGGACACCACTGCCTGCCGGACCAGTCGATGGGCTTCTGTTTCCTCGCCAATATTCCGATTGCCGTCGAGCGGGCGAAAGCGCTGCTGGGGCTCGGCAAGGTGGCGATCATTGACTGGGACGTTCATCACGGCAACGGCACCCAGCATATCTACCTGCAGCGCGACGACGTGCTGACCATCTCCTTGCATCAGGACGGTTGCTTCCCACCCGGTTATGCCGGTGAGGACGATCGCGGCGCTGGCGCGGGCGAAGGTTACAACATCAATATTCCGCTACTGGCCGGGGCGGGGGACGACAGCTGGCGCTATGCGCTGGAAACCATCGTTATTCCGGCGCTGGCGCGCTTTGAGCCGGAGCTGATTATCATCGCCTGCGGCTATGATGCCAACGCCATGGACCCGCTGGCGCGGATGCAGTTGCACAGCGACAGCTTCCGGGCGATGACCGGGCTGGTGCAGCAGGCGGCGGATCGTCTGTGCGGCGGGAAACTGGTGATGGTGCACGAGGGCGGCTACGCCGAATCCTACGTGCCGTTCTGCGGCCTGGCGGTGATGGAGGCCCTGAGCGGCATTCGCACCGCGGTCCAGGATCCGCTGCTGGAATTTATTCAGCAGCAGCAGCCGCGGGCGGAGTTTGCGCAGTTCCAGAGGCAGGCCATCGATCGGCTGGCGCAACGGTTTGGCCTGCAGTAAACCGGCTCAGCTTCCCCGCTGTGATGGCGGGGAAGAAAATGCTTTCTCATCTACGATTTCACCGCGCATCCACTGACTGACTGCCTGATTGATCATCGCCAGCACGCTGAGCAGCAGCATCCGCTGCTGCGCTTCCAGCCGCAGATAGCGGCGCAGCGGCGGCATTTTACAGACCACTTCGCTGGCGGCCCAGGGTTCAATACTGCAGCGCCAGCCGTTACCGTCAAAGGTCAACGAAAAGCGGCGGTAGTCCAGTTCGCTTAGGGTCTGCTGGAGATTAGGAAACCCGTTGAGATAGCCGGCGAGTTCCTCGCTGCCTTTGCCGCCGATAAAGCGGATCGGCTGGCGTTTCCACCAGCCGGATTGATGGGCGCGAATGTGACCGCGCACGGGCCGGGTGACCGGCCCTGCGACGACAAATTCGCAGCTGTGAATGCTGGCCATAAACAGCCGCTTCTGACGCACGCTGAAGGTGACGGCGGTGGCGTCGTTCAATCGCAGCAGCGCGCTGCGCTCGTTCAGCTTTTCGCAGGGCCAGCCGGCCAGATCGCGCTGCACCGCGTTCATTAACGGCGTCTCAAACCAGGGGACGGAGGACATCTGGCGTCATCTCCCCGCGGGTCTGTTTTTCGTAGTTGTTGATGGCGCGGTCGACCACCTCTTCCACCACCAGCGGCTTGAACGGATTGACGCGCTGTACGCACACCGTCCAGAACAGGGCGTAGGCGGCGGTCAGGCCGAGCATAATGCCGAACGGCACCAGCACCTGGCGGCTGTCCATCCCCGGCGGGGTGATATTGACGATAGCGATGATAATCCCGACGCTGGAGATAATCTGCGGCAGCGGGAACCACGGCGAGCGGTAGGCGCGCGGCAGGTCCGGGCGGCGAATGCGCAGCATCACCACCGACAGAGTAACCAGCAGATAGGCGACGCCCCAGGCGCAGACCGCGGCGAGGATCAGCGGCACGATGCGGTCCAGATCGCCGTTCAGATACCAGGCGTGCAGGCAGGGGATCGCCACCCCGATGGCGATGGCGATCACCGGCGTTTTAAAGCGCGGATGCAGCCAGGTCAGGAAGCGGGGCAGCGCGCCGTCCAGCGCCATACCGTAAATAATGCGCGGTACCGCGGCCATCAGCGTATTGATGGTGGCGCAGCCCGCCAGCAGCAGCCCAACCCCCAGCCAGTACTGGCCGGCGTGGCCCATCACCCGCTCGGCGAAGGCCGGGATCGCCATCGGCGTATCCAGCAGATGGACGTTGTTGGCCGCGTCGAGCACGGTGTTCTCCACCTGGCGGTTGATCGCCGCCCCGTAGATAAACATGCAGCTGGCGACCCCCAGCAGGCCCAGCGCCATCGCTCGCGGAATAGTACGGTGAGCCTGTTTGATCTCCGGCGCCATCGGCGTCACCAGTTCGCAACCGACGAACATAAACATCGCCATGCCGATATAGCCGAACAGGCCATGGATATCGCTGACGTTCAGCGGCGTGCCGAACCAGCCGGAAAGGTGGGTGACCGGCGCCATAAAAATACCGCACAGGCCGAAAATGGTCAGCGTGGTCCACATGCCGAAGGTCAGCACCACTTCGACCTTGCCGAAGATTTCCACGCCGATGGCGTTCAACAGGCCGAAAACCACCACCATGCCGACGCCCACCATCCAGGTGTTCTGGTGAGCGGCCATCTGGGCGTTGATCGATTCGAAGTTCACCAGCGCCATAATGCCGGCCAGGATCGTCTCCGCCGTCCCGGCGAAAATATGCACGATCAGATAGGCGCACAGCGCGCCGGTGATGGCGAAGAAGCGTCCCATGCCGCAGGAGATATAGTCGTACACCGAACCGGTGGTGGGAATGAGCGTCGCCGCCTCGGCAAAGGTGGTGACCTGCGCCTGCATCATAATAAAGGCCAGCAGCACCGCCAGCGCGAAGGTATCACCGCCCATGCCGAAGCCGCTGGTCACCGTCAGGATCACCGGGCTGGCCATAATCAGCCCGACGGAGCTGGCGAGAGTGGTCGGGAAGCCGACGACCCCGCGCTCAAGATGGCTGGCAAGTCTGTTACTAAACATAGTCAACCTCTGCACAATAGTGGGGGAGGGCAGGGAATAGCCAGCGCCACTCCCGGATAGTCATAATTTAGGCGGGCATCCTGCTCAACGAATATCGTCCGGAAGGTGGAGGGCGGCGCATGATTCTGTGACGCCGTCGATGAATGTGCGGGTGGATAAACAACATGACCCCGAAAACCGGGGCCATCCGTCTTGCCACATTGCGCCTGTTTCTGCCGGGTGGCGGCTGGCGCCTGACCCGGCCTGGCGACGGCATTCGTCCTCCCGGCCCGGGCAAGCGCAGCGCCGCCGGGCATGATCAGCGCATTAGCGCGTCTCGACGTTCGCCAGGTAGTGCTTCACAAAGCGCGGCGTCAGGATTTTCCACTCCACTTCGGTACCCTGTTTAACAAACCAGCTGTCGCCCGGCGCAAAGCGCTGCGGCTCGCCGCCGGCGACGGTCAGCTCCACTTCGCCTTCCAGCACGGTGGCGTGTTCGGTAAACGGATAGGTCATGGTAAAGCTCCCCTCAGTGGACGAAAACAGTCCGCAGGTAAAGGCATCCTGCGGCTCGCCGTAGATCATCGCCCCGGCCACCTGCGGGTCGCCGGCGGTCGGCGTCGCGCCGAGCAGGCTGACGCTGCCGATCGGCTGCAGGTCGGGCACCGGGTGTTTAAGTTTAAAAGCGTGCATAGCGTTCTCCTGGTTAACTCCGGCCTTTCCAGAAACCGGCGGTTTGATGCATCAGTTTTCCGGCGGTGACTAATAGCAAGCGCAGGCTGTCACGGCCGTGGATGGTCGCGTGGGGGATGCTGCTCAGCAGACGATAGCGGTCGGAACCGCCGTTGATCCCTTCGGCGAGGATTTTGCACACGATGTGCGACGGGGTGACGCCGAAGCCGGAGTACCCCTGGACGTAAAAGACGTTGTTGTGATCGCGTAGGGTGCCGATCTGCGGGAACAGATTGGCGCTACAGGCCATCGGCCCGCCCCAGGCGAAATCGATCTTCACATCCTTCAAATAGGGGAAGACCTCCGCCAGCAGGGTGCGGTTCCAGGCGGCGAAATCGTTCGGCGTATACTCCACAAAGCGGGTGGCGCTGCCGAACAGCAGGCGGTTTTCCCGGGTGACGCGGTAGTAGTTAATCACCGGGCGAATATCGCTGAAGGCGCCGCGCAGCGGGCTGATGCGCTCGATCAGTTCATCGGAGAGCGGCTCGGTCGATACCTGGTAGGAGTAGGTGACCAGCGTTTTGTTGTAGATCTCCGGCTCCATATTGTTGAGGAAGCTGTCGCAGGCCCACAGCAGTTTGGCGGCTTTGACGCTGCCCATCGCGGTCCGTACCCGCACCTGTTTGCCGTAATTCACCTCCACCACCGGCGAGGATTCGAAGATCTTCACCCCCAGCGAATGGGCGGCCTGCGCCGAGCCGAGGAGCATATTGAGCGAATGGATCTGCCCGCCGCCCATATGTTTCAGCGCGCCGCAGTAGACCTCGGAGCCGACCACCTGCTGCACCTCTTTCCCGGTATACAGTTCGATATCTTCATCCGGGGTGGCGGCCTTAAACTCTTTCTCCCACTGGCGCAGCGTTTTGAGCTGCCGCTGGTTATAGGCGAGGTAGCCGTAGCCGGGGACGAAATCGGCGTCGATGTTGTATTTGCGGATGCGCTCGCGAATGATGCCTGCGCCGAGGTTGGCGATTTTAAACAGCGTCTCCAGCCCCTCTTTGCCGACGTGCTTTTTTACCGCTTCGATATCGTGACCGATACCGGCCATCACCTGGCCGCCGTTGCGCCCGGTGCCGCCGTAGCCGAGATGGCGCGCTTCCAGCACCACCACGTTGGTGATGCCCTGTTCCGCCAGTTCAAGGGCGGTGTTAATGCCGGAGAAGCCGCCGCCGATAATCACCACGTCGGCTTCAATATCTTCCCGCAGCGCCGGAAAATGGAGGTGGTATTTCTTCGTCGCGCCGTAGTAGTTCAGCGCATCGATTTTGATGTTCATCGCGTTACCCTGTGGTCTTGCCTCGCTCAAGTTCCTCATCACAGCACGCCGCGCGGGCGTTGAATATCGTCCGGAAGAATGACGTTCTTTAGAACGATAGGCGGCGGCGGGAAGCCGTGCTGTGATGGGCCAACGTTGCTGAAAAAACGGGTACTGACGATGAGCGAGATAACCTTACTGGCGGAAGTGACCGCCTTTTTACGCCAGCCGCACGGGCAGTTTATCGCCGGTGAGCGAGAGGCGGGCCGCGGCGCGCCGTTTGCGGTGATCAACCCGGCCACCGGGCGGGCGATCGCCGAGGTCACCGCGGCGGATAGCGACCAGGCGGACCGCGCGGTAGAGAGCGCCCGCCAGGCGTTTAGTCAGTGGCGCGAAATGCCGACGCTGGCGCGCGGAACCTTGCTGCTGAAGCTGGCGGATGCCCTGGCTGAGCATCGCGAAGCGCTGGCGCAGCTGGAAAGTCTCTGCTCCGGTAAGACCATCACGCTGGCACGCATGTTAGAGCTGGATCAATCGGTCGCGTTCCTGCGCTACTTCGCCGGCTGGGCGGGGAAAGTCACCGGTGAAACGCTGGATGTCTCGCTGCCATCGATGGCCGGGGAGAAATATACCGCCTTCACCCGCCGCCAGCCGCTGGGGGTGGTGGTGGGCATCGTGCCGTGGAACTTCTCCATCATGATTGCCGTCTGGAAGCTGGCGGCGGCCCTGGTCTGCGGCTGCACCATCGTCCTCAAGCCGAGCGAGTATACGCCGCTGACGCTGCTGCGCGTGGCGGAGCTGGCGAAAGCGGTGGGTATTCCTGACGGGGTGATTAACGTGGTCAACGGCGCCGGCGGCGAGATTGCTCAGCGGCTGATTACCCATCCGGCCTGCGCAAAGGTGAGCTTCACCGGCTCGGTGGCTACCGGCGAGAAAGTCCAGCAGTCGGCTGGCGCTTTCGGTAAACGGGTCACCCTTGAGCTGGGGGGCAAAAACGCCGCGCTGTTTCTTGACGACCTGACGCCGGAGGCGATGGTCAACGGCATTCTTGAAGCCGGCTACCTGAACCAGGGGCAGATTTGCGCAGCCGCGGAGCGCTTTTATCTGCCGCAGGGCAAACTGGATGCGGTGCTGGCGCTGCTGAAAGAAAGACTCAGCGCCTTCGCGCCGGGATCGCCGCTGGATGAACGGACGCTGATGGGGCCGCTGGCCAACCGCCAGCAGTATGACAAAGTTTTGCGGCTCATTCAGACCGCCCGCGACGAGGGCGATACCATCGTCTGCGGCGGCGAAGCCCTGCCGGGGGAGGGCTATTTCCTGCAGCCGACCGCGGTTAAAGTGCGCAGTGAAGAGAGCACCCTGATGCGCGAGGAGACCTTCGGCCCGGTGTGCAGCTTTATCGGCTATCACAGTGAAGACGAGGCGCTGGCGCGGATGAATGCCTCGCCGTATGGCCTGGCGGCCAGCGTCTGGTCGGATAATATTCGTCAGGCGCTACGCTACTCGGAGGTGATTGAGGCCGGCATCGTATGGGTCAATATGCATACCTTCCTCGACCCGGCGGTACCGTTCGGCGGCATGAAGGGCTCGGGCATCGGGCGCGAATTCGGCAGCGCGTTTATCGATGACTACACGGAGCTGAAGTCGGTGATGGTGCGATATTAAGTTTTCCTGACCGGGCTACAGGCGTCTGCGTAGGGCCGGTAAGCGCAGCGCCACCGGGCAAAGAGAGCGGGTAGTCAACCGCGTATGTGCCGGACGACGACGCCTTGCCCGGCCTGGGATCGTGCAAGCGTGGGGGGAATCTAGCCGCCGCCATAGCCCCACGCAACTTGCGACAATCCCCCCTAAGTGATAAAAGGTGCCCCTTCACAAAAACACACAGGGGAACGACGTGAAAGACGCGTCAACGTCGTCGGATGCCGTAGAAGAGAGCGGCCCGACGCTTCATCGCGGTTTACAGAACCGACACATTCAACTTATCGCCCTTGGCGGCGCGATTGGCACCGGCCTGTTTCTCGGCATTGGTCCGGCGATTCAAATGGCTGGCCCGGCGGTTTTGCTGGGCTACGCGGTGGCCGGGATTGTCGCTTTTCTGATCATGCGCCAGCTGGGCGAGATGGTGGTGGAAGAGCCGGTATCCGGCTCCTTTGCCCACTTTGCCTACAAATACTGGGGCCCGTTCGCCGGCTTCCTGTCCGGCTGGAACTACTGGGTGATGTTCGTGCTGGTGGGAATGGCGGAGCTGACCGCCGCCGGGATCTACATGCAGTACTGGCTGCCCGACGTTCCGACCTGGATCTGGGCGGCGGCCTTCTTCCTCATTATTAACGCCGTCAACCTGGTCAACGTGCGCCTGTATGGCGAAGCGGAGTTCTGGTTCGCGCTGATAAAAGTGCTGGCGATTATCGGCATGATTGCCTTTGGCCTGTGGATGCTGTTTGGCGGCCACGGCGGCAGCAAGGCGGGTTTCGATAATCTGTGGAAGCACGGCGGTTTCTTCGCCACCGGCTGGCACGGTCTTATCCTGTCGCTGGCGGTGATCATGTTCTCCTTCGGCGGGCTGGAGCTTATCGGCATCACCGCCGCGGAAGCGCAAAATCCGGAAAAGAGCATTCCGAAAGCGGTCAACCAGGTGGTTTATCGTATCCTGCTGTTCTATATCGGTTCGCTGGTGGTGCTGCTGGCGCTCTACCCGTGGGTGGAGATCAAATCCGACAGCAGCCCGTTTGTGATGATTTTCCATCATCTCGACAGTAACCTGGTGGCGTCCGCGCTGAACTTCGTCATTCTGGTGGCTTCGCTGTCGGTCTATAACAGCGGCGTGTACTCCAACAGCCGGATGCTGTTCGGCCTGTCGGTGCAGGGCAATGCGCCGACCTTCCTCGCCCGCGTCAGCAAGCGCGGCGTGCCGGTGAACTCTCTGCTGCTCTCGGGGATTATCACCTCGCTGGTGGTGGTGCTGAACTACCTGCTGCCGCATGAAGCGCTGGGACTGCTGATGGCCCTGGTGGTGGCGACGCTGCTGCTGAACTGGATCATGATCTGCATGGCGCACCTGAAGTTCCGCGCCGCCCAGCGTCGCAAAGGGCGTGAGTCGAAGTTTAAAGCGCTGCTGGCGCCCGCCAGCAACTACTTCTGCATTGCTTTCCTTGGGCTGATTCTGGCGCTGATGTGCACGATCGACGGGATGCGTCTGTCGGCGATCCTGCTGCCGGTGTGGATCCTGTTCCTGTTTATCGCCTTCAAACTGCTGCGCCGCCCGGCGTAAGCGAGATGCCCCGCCGTCCGGCGGGGCTGCCTGCCTTTTTATTGTGATCCTCTTCGCAGGTGGCGCATTTGCCTGGCGATCTTCTTTTTGTAATCGATTACTTTTGTTTTGAGCGATTTTGTAATCGATTACTTTTCTGAGGGCGAGCAACATGGTCACAACAACAGAAGGTCGGGAAAGTGTCCGCGTGAGCCACCGTTTTCTGGTGCCGCGGCTGTCGTTAATGATGTTTATGCAGTTCTTTATCTGGGGCAGCTGGTCGGTGACCCTGGGGCTGGTGATGACCCGCTATGAGATGTCATTGCTGATCGGCGATGCGTTCTCCGCCGGGCCGATCGCCTCCATCCTGTCTCCCTTTGTGCTGGGGATGCTGGTGGATCGCTTTTTCGCCTCGCAGAAGGTGATGGCGGTGATGCACCTGGCCGGGGCGGCGATCCTGTGGTTTGTCCCCCAGGCGCTGGTGGCGCAGAACGGCGCGCTGCTGATTGGCCTGCTGTTCGGCTATACGCTGTGCTACATGCCGACCCTGGCGCTGACCAACAATATCGCCTTCCACAGCCTGGCTAACGTCGATAAAACCTTTCCGGTGGTCCGCGTGTTCGGCACCATCGGCTGGATTATCGCCGGGATCTGCATCGGGGTGACCGGCATCTCTGACACCACCGGCATCTTCACCCTGGCGGCGCTCTGTTCGGTGGCGCTGGCGATCTATAGCCTGACGCTGCCCCACACCCCGGCGCCGGCCAAAGGCATGCCGGTTCAGTTTCGCGATCTGCTGTGCGCGGACGCCTTCGCGCTGCTGAAAACGCGCCATTTCCTGATTTTTTCCCTCTGCGCCACCTTAATTTCCGTGCCGTTAGGTACCTATTACGCCTATACCGCGTCGTATCTGGCGGATGCCGGCGTTAAGGATGTCAGCACCGCGATGTCCTTCGGCCAGATGTCAGAGATCGTCTTTATGCTGGTGATCCCGCTGCTGTTCCGTCGCCTCGGGGTGAAATACATGCTGCTTATCGGCATGGCGGCGTGGTTTGTGCGCTATGCCTTTTTCGCCCTCGGCGTCAGCGAAGAGGGGCGCTTCCTGCTCTATCTTGGCATTTTGCTGCACGGCGTGTGCTATGACTTTTTCTTTGTCGTCGGCTTTATCTACACCGACCGCGTGGCGGGCGAGAAGGTCAAAGGCCAGGCGCAGAGCATGATTGTGATGTTCACCTACGGGATCGGCATGCTGCTGGGCTCGCAGATCTCCGGCGCGCTGTATAACCATCTGGTGGCCGGGCAGAGCGTGCCGCAGGCCTGGGTGACCTTCTGGTGGATCCCGGCGGTGGCCGCCGCGGTTATCGCGCTGATTTTCCTTTTCTCTTTCCAGTACAACGAGAAAGAGCCGCACTAATTTTTCAGGAGGGGGTATGAAAACGATTAAGGGACCGGGCATTTTTCTGGCGCAGTTTATCGGCCCGCAGGCGCCGTTCAACACGCTGGAGGGGGTGGCGCAGTGGGCCGCCGGCCTGGGGTACAAGGCATTGCAGATCCCCTGCAACCACCCGGCGATTTTCGATGTCGAGCGGGCGGCGGCGAGCCAGACCTACTGCGACGAGGTCAGCGGTGTTCTGGCGGAGCATGGGCTGGCGATCAGCGAGCTGTCCACCCACCTGGAAGGACAGCTGGTGGCGGTGCATCCGGCGTATGACGCGGCGTTTGACGCCTTTGCTCCGGCGGCGCTGCATGGCGATCCGCAGGCGCGCCAGCGCTGGGCGGTGGAGAAGGTCAAGCAGGCGGCGGTGGCCTCCGGTCGCCTGGGGCTGAAGGCCCATGCGACCTTTTCCGGGGCGCTGGCATGGCCCTTTTTTTATCCATGGCCGCCGCACAATCAGCCGCTTCTGGATGAGGCCTTTGCCGAGCTGGCCCGGCGCTGGCGGCCGCTGCTGGACCACTTCGACGAACAGGGCGTCGATGTCTGCTATGAGATCCACCCCGGCGAAGACCTGCATGATGGCGTGACCTTTGAGCGTTTTCTCGCGCGGGTCGATAACCATCCGCGCTGCAATATGCTCTATGACCCGAGCCACCTGCATCTGCAGCAGATGGACTACCTGACCTATATCGATATCTATCATTCGCGTATTAAAGCGTTTCACGTCAAGGACGCCGAATTTCGCCGCAACGGGCGCAATGGCGTCTACGGCGGCTATCAGCCCTGGCAGCAGCGGGCTGGCCGTTTCCGCTCTCCCGGCGACGGGCAGATCGATTTTAAAGGGGTGTTCAGTAAGCTGACCGAATATGATTTTGACGGCTGGGCGGTGCTGGAGTGGGAGTGCTGCCTGAAGGACGCTGAGACCGGCGCGCGCGAGGGCAGCGAGTTTATTCGTCGCCATATCATTCCCGTTGCCGGGCGGGCCTTCGATGACTTTGCCGCCGGCGGGAGGGAATAATATGATTCAGGTCGCGATTATTGGGGCAGGGTTTATTGGTCCGGCGCATCTGGAGGCGCTGCGGCGGCTGGGGGATATCGAGGTGGTGGCGCTGTGCGACAGCAGCCTTGAGGCGGCGCAGCGCAAGGCGCGAGCGCTGAATATTGCCCATGCCTACGACAGCGTGGAGGCGCTGCTGGCCCATCCGGGGCTGCAGGTGGTGCATAACTGTACGCCGAACCATCTGCATGCCCAGATTAACCGGCAGATCCTCGCCGCCGGGCTGCACGTCTTCTCCGAAAAACCGCTGTGTATGACGGCGGAGGAGGCGCGGGAGCTGGTGACGCTTGCCGCCCGGGCCGGCGTGGTGCACGGCGTCAGCTTCGTCTATCGCCAGTTCGCCATGGTCCAGCAGGCGGCGGCGATGATCCGCCATGGCGATGTCGGCAGAATCTTCGCGGCGCACGGCGGCTATTTACAGGACTGGATGCTGCTGGAGACCGACTACAACTGGCGGGTTGATGCGGCGCAGGGCGGCGCGTCGCGAACGGTGGCCGACATCGGCTCCCACTGGTGCGATACCGTGCAGTTTATGACCGGTCGGCGGATTGTCGAGGTGATGGCGGATCTGTCTATCGTCTGGCCGACGCGTAAAGCGCCAGTGAATGGCAAAGCGACCTTCAGCGCCGTTCACGAGGCGCAGGGATATGAAACCCGGCCTGTTGATACCGAGGACTTTGGCTCAGTGCTGTTGCGTTTTGACGATGGCAGCAAAGGCAGCTTTATGGTCTCTCAGGTGAGCGCCGGGCGGAAAAACCGTCTGGCGGTGGAGATTAACGGCAGCCGCTGTTCTCTGGCCTGGGATCAGGAAGTGCCCCAGCGGCTGTGGATTGGCCACCGCGAGCAGCCGGATCGGCAGCTCAGCGACGACCCCAGCCTGCTGCGGCCGGAGATCGCTGACAGCGCCCATTACCCCGGCGGCCATATTGAGGGCTGGCCGGACGCCTTTAAGAATATGATGGGCCATTTTTATCAGGCGGTGCGCGCCGGGAAGATGCCGGAGGCCGGGGCCCGGCGCTTCGCCGCTTTCGACGACGGCGCCGATGTGATGTACATCATCGAGGCGATCGTCAAAAGCCATCAGCAGCAGCGCTGGGTGAGCGTCGAACGCTGAATTCTGGCGGGGCGCAGGACGCGCGCCGCCGGGTTATTTCACCCCAAGATAGCCGTCGAGATAGGCCCCGGAGAGCTCATTGCCGAACAGGACGGCATCTTTATTTTCCATCGCATTATCCCATTTGTCGCTGGCGTTGCCGGTAAAGGCGTGCTCGGTGCGGGTGCCCTGCGCCGCCTGCTGTTTGATGGCCTCGGCGGTGCGGCGGGCGTCGCTTTCGCTCATGCCAGCGGCTTTATCCTGCTGGCCGCGGGCGTACATCGCCGTGAAGGTTGGCAGGTTTAAACGGTAATTTTCCTGACGGTTGACGGTGAAGTTGCCGCCGACAAAATCGGAGCGGTGGGCGACGAACGCATAGGCGTGGCGTTCCGGTGACGATTTTGACGAGGTGCAGCCGGTGATCGTTACCAGGGCACAGCTGAGGGCGAGAATCGCAGTGGAGAGCCTCATGGGGATATCATCCTTAATCATAAAAGCACAAATGGGGCGCAGGCGGTCTGTTGCGCCTCCTGCGCTAATAAGCATATGAAACGGCAAAAGGATGCGCGTTAACGGGGCGGGAGAGAAGCCCTGAATATTAATAGTTTCCCGAGACACCGTCTTACTGAGCCGCGCTTGCGCGCCAGGCTGGCAGGCCAACCAGAGGTCATTTATGATAGCCTGCAGGATCCACCTCTATCGCAGGAAGTGCAGGGTTTATGTCTATTCAGAAAATTGCTCGTCTGGCCGGCGTTTCGGTGGCCACGGTGTCGCGGGTGCTGAACAACAGCGATACGGTAAAAGCCAAAAACCGTGAGCGCGTGCTGCAGGCGATCAAAGAGAGCAACTATCAGCCGAACCTGCTGGCGCGACAGCTGCGAACCGCCCGCAGCAATATGATCCTGGTGATGGTCTCCAATATCGCTAACCCCTTTTGCGCCGAGGTGGTGAAAGGGATAGAAGAAGAGGCGGAAAAGAACGGCTACCGCATTCTGCTGTGTAACTCCGGGTCGGATCTGGCCCGCTCGACCTCCGGCCTGCAGCTGCTCTCCGGCAAAATGGTCGATGGCATTATCACCATGAACGCGCTCTCCAGCCTGCCGGAACTGACCACCATGATTGGCGATGCGCCCTGGGTGCAGTGTGCGGAGTATGCCGACACCGGCAGCATCTCCTGCGTCGGGATTAACGACGTCGAGGCGGCCCAGGGGGCGGTGTCCCGGCTGGCCGACGGCGGGCGCCGGCGCATCGCGCTCATTAATCACGACCTTAGCTATCGCTACGCCCGTCTGCGCGAGCGCGGCTATAAAAGCGTGCTGCACGTGCACGGTCTGGCGTATCAGCAGGTGACCTACGCGCAGGATCTTAGCGCGGCGGCCGGTAAACGGGCGATGGAGCAGTTGCTGTCGCAAGACGAGAAGCCCGACGCGGTATTTGCCGTATCGGACTCCCTTGCCGCCGGGGCGCTGCGGGCGATTGACCAGGCCGGGCTGCGGGTGCCGGAGGATATCGCGGTGATCGGCTTCGACGGCACCGAGTTGGCGGAAGTGGTCTCCCCGCAGCTGACCACCGTTGAACAGCCCTCCCGGGCGATCGGCCGCACGGCGGTGGATCTGTTAATGAAACGCATCGACGATCCCGACGCCGCCGTCGAGCGGGTGATGATGGACTGGCGCGTGATCGCCCGCGCCAGCGCCTGAGGTTAGCGGGGGAAGGCCCCCGTCAGCGCGCGAATGTCGTTGCCGGTGGGCGTTTGATGAATGCGTAAGCCAAACTCCTCCACCACGGCGAAGACATGGTCGAAAATATCCGCCTGGATCCCCTCATATTCCGCCCACACCACGGTGTTGGTGAAGCAGTAGATCTCGATCGGCAAGCCGTTGGCATCCGGCGCCAGCTGGCGCACCATCAGGGTCATATCCTGGCGGATGCGCGGATGATGACGTAAGTACTCCTGCAGATAGGCGCGGAAGGTGCCGACATTGGTCATTCGGCGCTCGTTGAGGACCGATTGCTCCCCGGCATACTGCTGGTTCCAGGCGCTAATTTCCTCGTGGCGCGAATCCATATAGGGTTTAAGCAACTTCGCCCGGATCAAGCGCTGCTGCTCCTGTTCATCGAGGAAATGAATGCTGGTGGTGTCGATGTTGAGGCTGCGCTTAATGCGGCGGCCGCCGGAGGCCGACATCCCGCTCCAGTTTTTAAATGAGTCGGAGACCAGCGACCAGGTTGGAATGGTGGTGATGGTGTTGTCCCAGTTGCGTACCTTGACCGTGGTGAGGCCGATATCGATCACCGCGCCGTCGGCGCCGTACTTCGGCATCTCCAGCCAGTCGCCAAGCTTGAGCATATCGTTGGCCGAGAGCTGGATACCGGCCACCAGACCAAGGATCGGATCTTTAAATACCAGCATCAGTACCGCGGCCATGGCGCCGAGCCCGCTAATCAGGATCGCTGGCGACTGGCCTATCAGCAGGGAAATAATCAGGATGCCGATAATAATCGCCGTCACCAGCTTAATTCCCTGGAATATCCCCTTCAGCGGTAACTGAGAGGCGGCGGGAAATTTCTGCGCCAGCTTTAAGATCACATCCAGCAGCGAGAAGAAGGACAGCATGGCATATATCATCACCCATAGCTGAGCCACTGTGGTTAATATTTCCGCGGCCTCGCTGCCTTTTTGCAGCCACAGCACCGCCTGCACGTTAACGATGATCCCCTGCAGGGTAAAGGCCAGTCGGTGAAAGAGCTTATTCTGCGTGATGATTTGCAACCACAGATGGCTGCTGGCCAACGCCCGTTTTTCAAAAGCGCGCAGGACCACTTTGTGCAATATCAGATGCACGACGACGGCGGTGAACAAGATAATGCCGAAGATAATCATCAGCGAGCGGGTGGGGGTTATTTCGATTCCTAAGGCGGCAATTTGCGATATTAATTCCTGCATAACGTCTCCTGAATATCCAGCGGGTATGATGACCGCTGGATAACGATTATGCAAATTACCGCCGCCGGTATTACGACGCCGCCGTCGCCGGCTGTCGGTTGAGATGATGGCGCAGCCACAGCGCGATGGCCCCCAGCAACAGCATCATGGCCACCTCGACCAGCAGAAAATCAATCAGCGCCTGCGGATAGTTTCCGCCGCCGCGGCGGGCCAGCGCCAGGAACAGCGATCCGAGGATAGCCGGCCCGAGACCGAGGGTCGCCTGCTGCAGGGTGCTGAGGATAGCGCTCCCGGCCCCGGCGTCGCTGGCGCTGATATCGCGCATGCCAATGCGGTAAAAGCTGTTGACGATCAGCGCCTGACCGTAGCCGATCAGCGCCGTGGCGGGGACCAGCGTCAGGGCGGTGGTGGCGATGCCGAAGCGGGAGAAGGTGGCGCACAACAGCAGTAGCCCGGCGATCTGCACCGTCAGACCGGTCAACAGGATCCGCCCCATGCTGTAGCGGGCGATAAGCCGCGGGGCATACAGCGCCGAAATAAAATAGGCCACGCCGAGGGCGATAAAGCTATTGCCGGACTGCCACGGCGCCATCCCCAGCCCCTCCTGCATGGTCAGCGCCATGCAGAACATAAAGCCGGACCAGGCGCTGAAGAACAGCAGAGCGATGGCCATCCCGAAGCGGATGCTGGTTAACTGCAGCAGACGCGGCGGCAGCAGGGGATGGTCGCCGCGCTGCTGCTGGCGCAGGGCGCTCTGACGCATGGCGAACAGCAGCGGCAGGACCGCCACCAGCATCAGCTGCAGCCACAGCGGCCAGTGCAGCTCGGGACCGAGGGCCATCGGGAACAGCAGGCAGCAGAGAATGAGGGCGAGGTACAGGGTACCCTGCCAGTCAATCCGCGACGGCGTCTCACGACGGGTTTCCGGCACATAGCGGCGGCTCAGGGCCAGCACCAGCAGGCAGATCGGCACATTGATAAAAAAGGCGTTGCGCCAGCCCAGCCCGGCGATATCCGCCGATACCAGCCAGCCGCCGCCCATCTGACCGACGATAAACGCGATCCCGCCGATCCCGCCATACAGGCTGATGGCCCGGGCGTGGGCCGGGCCTTTGAGGGTGACGTGCAGGGTGGCGAGGATCTGCGGCACAATCAGCGCCGCCCCGGCGCCCTGCAGGGTACGGGCGGCCAGCAGGGCGCTGATGCTGTTCGCCATGCCGCACAACAGGGAAGCGATGCCAAAGAGAGCGACGCCCCACATAAACAGGCGACGGCGGCCATAGTTATCGCCAAGCTTACTGCCCATCGCCAGGCAGACGGCAAAGGCGACGCCGTAGAGCGCGACGATAAGCTCCAGCTGCGTGGCGCTGGCCGCCAGGGTGTGGGTGATGGCGTCCAGCGCCACATTGGTGATCGAGGTATCAATAAGCGGCAGCATCTGGCCGCCCAGCAGCAGCCACAGACCGGCGCGGCCGGGTGAAACAGCAGACGTTTTCATGGGGTTCTCCATTGCATCATTCAGCAGACCGACGTAGCATTACCGATAAATTAAACGGGTACCAGTTCCTGTCTATACTGGTACTGGAACTACCATGCTGGAGGGGTGATGACCACGATGCCGCAACGAGAGTCGACGTTCGCCGTGCCGGACGATCGGCGCAAACAGCTGGGGGCGTTTCTGCGCGCCCGGCGTGAGAGCCTCGATCCGCAGCGCCTGGGGTTGCCCCGGGTGGGCCGCCGGCGCACGCCGGGTCTGCGCCGGGAGGAGGTGGCGATGCTCGCCGATGTCGGCGTCACCTGGTACACCTGGCTGGAGCAGGGGCGGGAGGTGAATCCGTCGGAAGCGGTGCTGGTGGGGGTAGCGAATGCCCTGCAGTGCAGCCCGCTGGAGACCCGGCATCTGTTCGTACTCGCCGGGCTGACCCCGCCGGAAGCGACCCAGGTGACGGTATGCGAAGGCATCAGCCCCGGCACCCGGCGAATGCTCGACAGCCTGATGCCGCAGCCGGCCAGTATTCAAAAACCGAACTTTGATATTGTGGCCTGGAACGACAGCTTCTGCCGCCTGATGGGCATCGATTTCGCCACCCTCCCGGAAGAAGATCGCAACTGCATTTATCTGTATCTGACCCATGAGGCCTGGCGCAGCCGGATCGAAAATCGCGATGTGCTGCCGACCTTCGTCTCCTATTTCCGCGCCGCGATGGCCGAGCACCGCGGCGATCCGGCATGGGAAAACAAACTGGCGCGCTTTTTCGCCGCCTCGTCGGAGTTTGAAGCGCTGTGGCATCAGCGCTACGAGGTGCGTGGCGTGGAAAACCAGATTAAACATTTTAACCACCCGCAGCTCGGGCGATTCAGCCTGCAGCAGATGTACTGGTATTCGGCGCCGCGCAACGGTTCGCGCCTGCTGGTCTACCTGCCGATGGACGAGGCGGGCGAGCAGGCGCTGGCGTGGCTGGACCAACATTAATCACAAGGAATCAGATGGCTGGCAATGTGCCATCTTCGGGTATTGCCCGGCCGGCGCTGCTGGACGGTTCCCTCTCCCTCCGGGAATAGGGGAGGGAAAGCACTGTCGGGAAGTCCTGTATGTTATCTGCGACTTCAGCGCACATTGCGCTCCCGGTTAGTCTTCTGCGTTATATCTCTCATGGCGCAGGGAGCGCACAGGGGGCGGCCAGTCGCCGCCGCCCCCTGTACCCCCGGGCTCCGGCCAGCAAAATCGCCGCTGCGCGGTCCCTTCGACTTATCCCTGCAGGCTTCGGGTCGGGCCGAGGCAGCGTCCGTGCAAAACACGGCCCTCAGCCCGCATCCATGCGGGCTGCCCCGGCCTGCCGGGAACGTCTCAGCGATGTTGAGGCCGCAACACCGGCAGTTTCAGCAGCCCCAGGCTGGGACCGTAGGCCGGGTCAGGCGCAGCCGCCACCCGGCAATATGACGGGTATCGAGCCTGATATCATGCCCGGCGGCGCAGCGCTTACGCGGGCCCAGGTTGATGGGTAACAATCTGATATATAAATGGTTAGTTAAGCCGGGTCAGGCGCAACTGCCACCCGCAAAAAGGCGAGCACATTAGCGAAAACAGGTTTGTCATCAGTCTCAAGGAATGCCTATGAACGTAACCCGAAAAGAGCAGCGCATTATTCAGCGCGCGCTGAACGCCTGGCAGGCCAGCGGGGAGTTAACCCCGGCGGACAGCCAGCGGCTGGCGCAAACGCTGCGCGTCTCCCCCTTCGACTGGCGGCGTCTGAGCCGCTATGCCTTCTGGACCGCGCTGGCCTGCGTGCTGATTGCTCTGGGCAGTCTGTTCGCCGACAATGAACTGGTGGCGTGGCTGCTGAGCCTGTTCAGCCGCTCGGCGCTGACGCGGATCCTGCTGCCTGCGCTGCTGGCTGTCGCCTGCTACGCCTGGGGTTTTCGCCGCCAGCGGCGGGAAACGCAGTGGCACTACAGCACCGAGGCGATTTTGTTTCTGGGCGTTGTCTTTACCGCGGTGGCGCTATGGCAGCTTGGCGAACGGCTGGATAACGGCAGCGGCCATATCGCGCCGCTGTTTCTGGCCGGATGCGTGATTTACGGCGCTATCGGCTATGCTGCCCGCTCCGGGCTGGTGTGGCTCTTTTTTCTGCTGGCGCTGGGCAACTGGTTTGGCGCGGAAACCGGCTATGTCTCGGGGTGGGGCGCCTACTGGCTGGGCATGAATTACCCGATTCGCTTCGTCCTGTTCGGCGGCGCGCTGCTGGCGCTCTGCTACGGCGCGCAGTCCCTGCTTCGCCAGCGGCAGCTGTTTACCGTCAGCAAGGCGATGGGTCTCACGTATCTGTTTATTGCGCTGTGGATCCTGTCGATTTTCGGCAATTACGACGCTGACAGCTGGTACAACGTAAGCCAGGCGCGACTCCTGCCGTGGGGGCTGCTGTTTGCCGCGGCGGCCGGCGTCTGCATTTTTATCAGTCTGAAAACCGATGACGCAATGCTGCGCGGCTTTGGGTTAACCTTCCTGGCGATCAATCTCTATACCCGCTTCTTTGAGTTTTTCTGGAACGGGATGCACAAGGTTCTGTTTTTCCTGATCCTTGCCGTCTCGCTGGCGGTAATTGGCCGTTATGCCGAGCGCATCTGGCACGCGGGGAACGTTAAACCATGAAAAATTAAGCGCTTTTAAAGAAGTGTGGCTGGCGGCAGCGACGTCCTGCGCGAATTGTCGTATAAGCGAATTTTACGCTTTTGACAGGGGAGCGAGATGAACAAGGAGTCGATTTTTCGCCAGCTAGAACAACGGATCGCCGGGCGAGCGCTGACGGCGGAAGCGCTGGGCGAGTTTAACGCTATGGCCATCGCCGATAGCTTGAAGCAAAAACGCAGCATCATCAGCCATCATCTGAATAATCTTCATCGCGAGCAGCGGGTGGTCAAAGTGAACGGTCGCCCGGTGCTGTTTTTACCCGTTACCGTTCTGCGCGATCATCACCGGCTGGCGGTTCGGCACGGCGAATACGCCTCCATTCAGGCGCTGTGCGCGGAGCGTCAGGATAGTCTGGCGCAGCTGATTGGCGCGCAGGGCAGCCTGCAGGAAGCATTGCGCCAGTGCAAGGCTGCCATCAGCTACCCTGGCGCAGGTCTGCCGCTTCTGCTGCGCGGTCCCACCGGCACCGGGAAAAGTTTTCTAGCTCGCCAGCTCTGGCACTACGCAATAGATGAAGGTATTTTACCTGCCGATGCGCCTTTTACCGTATTTAACTGCGCCGAGTACGCGAATAATCCAGAACTACTGACCTCGAAGTTATTTGGTCATGCGAAGGGGGCCTTTACCGGCGCCGATAAAGCCGTTCCTGGTCTTATCGAGACCAGCAACGGCGGGGTGTTGTTTATCGATGAGGTTCATCGGCTGCCGCCCGAAGGTCAGGAAAAGCTGTTTCATTTTATGGATAACGGTAGCTGGCGCCGGCTGGGGGAGAGCACCGACGAGCGCAGCGCGACGGTGCGGCTAATTTTTGCTTCAACCGAGGATCTGGAAAAACACTTCCTGGCGACCTTTATTCGCCGTATTCCGGTGATTGTAAAAATTCTGCCGATCGCTGAACGCGGCCAATTCGAGCGGCTGGCGTTTATCCACCACTTTTTCCGTCGTGAAGCCCAGCGTTTGAACCACGATCTTGCGCTGGATGGCGAAATCGTCAGCCAGCTAATGCGTGAAACGCTTGAAGGAAATGTCGGTGGGCTGGAAAATTTGATTCGCAATATTTGCGCCAGCGCCTGGACATTTGGCGAACGTGATAGCGGTCTTTTACACATAAAAGCGGGTTTGCTGCCCGACCGATTACTGGCGGATGCGCCTTTTTCCCTTCAGCAAAATAGCGAGCGGGTGATGATTTACCGCGATGGCGATGCGCAGCCTCTTTTTTCTGGTCGTCACCATGAATACCAACGGCTAACGGAAAATATTTGTAGCCTGTGCGAGGAGTTGGCTCAGGATAATATTAGCGTGCGGACCTTTGAAAAGCTCATTTATCAAAACGTGACGCTCTATCTCGATGCGTTGATGAATCAGGAGAGCGCGGTCTCTCTTCAGGACAAGCGGCTGCGCTTTATTGAGGATGTGGGCAAGGCGATCGCCGCCAATTACGATCTCCAGCTGAATGCCGAATTCGCCTATCTTACTGGCCGCTACCTGACCAGCCTTCCTCTGGCGCCGCGCAGCGTTGCCGAGCCCGCGCGTCTGGTGATGCAGCGCTGGCTGGAGTCCTCAGCGGGGCTGGCGCAGCGTATCGCGGGGAAACTACTGGATGTCGTCAATAACAAATACGATCTGCTCATCGATACGCTTGACCGTCTGGCGATTACCGCCATTGTCAGTAATGCTATCGATGCGACCAGCGGCGGAAAAGTGAAAGCGCTGATAATCGCCCACGGTTATTCGACCGCCAGCAGCATTGCCGGCGTTGCCAACCGCCTGATTGGCGAGAACATCTACCAGGCCATGGATATGCCGATGGAGGTGGCGTTCAGCGACGTCAGTCGCGCCGTGGTTGATTATCTCCAGCATACGGACACGCGTGCGGGTGTGATGGTGCTTATTGATATGGGCTACACAAAGGAGATTGCCGATGCGCTTTTGTCGGTGATTAACGGCCCGCTGGTGGTGGTGGATAACGTCACGACCCGCATGGCGCTGAATGTTGCCAGCGAGATCGCGCTGGAAAAAAACATCGAACAAATCGCCGAAGAGATCGTGCCGCTTAATCAGTCGCGTTGGGATGTGTTCTGGCCCGCAGAAAAAAAAGAGCGTGCGCTGCTGGTGACCTGTATTACAGGTATCGGTACCGCATTTAAATTTAAAAATCTGATGGAGAAGAGCCTGCTCAACGATTTTGATATTAACATCATCGCCTGCGAGTATACGCGCTTAAAAAACAGTCGTACGGCGGTATCGTTGCTCCACCAGTATGAAGTTATTGCGGTCGTGGGTACCCACGACCCGCAGCTGGCCGGAGTGCCCTGGGTTGGCATTGAGGAACTACTTGGCGAGCAGGGGCATCGACATCTGAGTCAGCTCTTAAGCGGCTATCTTAATGAAAAGCAAATTGCGCTGATTAATAAAAATATGGTACGTGAGTTTTCGCTGCATAACGTTGTCAACTCTCTGACGATACTGAATGCCGGAAAAACCATGGGTCATATCGAAACCATTATCGCTGAGTGGCAAAATACGCTTGGTTTTCATTTTAATAATAACTTAATTATCAGTTTATATGTGCATCTCAGCTGTATGATTGAGCGTCTGGTAATGCGTAATGAAATTAGCCATTATAAAGATCTTGAGCAATTTACCCGCCAGCATGGCGAATTTATTGCCATGGTCAATCACTCGTTCCAGCGCCTAAAAATACTCTATAACGTGGCGCTGCCGGTAGCGGAAATTGGCTATATTCACGATATTTTTGAATTACGTATTGAAGATTTTAGCTGGTAATCCTCAACGCAGCCCCGGAGAATTACGCCGGGGCTGGAAGGCGGTTAGCGAATCAATATTCGACTTTCCACATATAGCGGCGGGTGGTCAGCGGATGGTTGCGGGCGGTGGCCAGCGCCAGGTTGTAAACATCCAGTACGCAGTTGTGCAGCAGGCCGCAGAAATATTCGCGCACGCTGGCGTGCAGTGTGTCGATTCCCACCTTTTCCACGTCAATAATCTGCAGTTTTCCCTGGTAACGTTCGATAAAGCGGATCGCGCGGTCATCCAGCGGGCGGGTGCGGCCGCTGCTTTTTAATAAAATAAACGGCGTTCCCGCTTCGGTAATCTCAAAGGGGCCGTGGAAATACTCGCCGCTGTGGATGCTGGCGGAGTTAATCCACTGCATCTCGAGCAGAATACAGATGGATTCCTGATGCGCGGCGCCGAATGAGGGGCCGCTGCCCATCATGTAGATGACCTTTTCGCTCTTCCAGGCTTCGGCAAAATGGCGCGCATCCGCCTGAACCTGCTGCTGAGCGCCGCGTACCACGGATTCAAAACTGGCAAAGGCGCTGACCATCTCATCGTAATGGGCGTATCCCTCAGTTTGCGCAAGCACTTCCAGCGCCAGCCACAGGCTGTATGCCGCTTTTTGCTGCGTCGGATCGACGGTTTCGGGATAGCGCGCCCAGCAGTATTCAATAGTGTAATCGCTGTGTTCGCACAGCGGCGTGCCGGGGGTATATACCAGTCCAATAGTGGCGGCGCCTTTCTGACGCGCGATGCGGGCGGCTTCCACCGTTTCAGCGGTGTTGCCCTGCTGCGAGGCGAGGATCACTACGCTGTTTTTACCTAACGCGTTCGGCGTCGCGTGGACAAATTCATTACTGGTCACATAGCCGACGGCCAGCTTTTTCGCTTCACAATCGAGAAAATATTTCCCCGGCCAGAAACCGGTTAATGAACCACCGCAGCCGACAAACCATACCCGCTCAATGTGCTGCTTAGATAAAATATCGCGAATAATAGTATGTGCGTTTTTATGAGCTATAGACATATTGGTCTCCTTGGGATGTAACGGGTCCTCCGCTGAATAGCGGATAACTTTTACTATGCGTCAATTAATTGGGTTGTTTACTTTTCATTTTCTGGTGGAACTGCGGATCCTTCGGTATTGCGGGATCGATGCCCTTCACTGGCGGCAGTTGGGCACAAACCATTTGTAACGGAATAATATATTCAAAGATCGCAAAGTCGGGATCGTTAATAAATGCGAAGGGCATATTTTTGCCGTTATTTTCGACTTGTGGACCAATGCGATAAATATGCTGAGTCCAGCCGCCAAGTATTTCCGCCAGGCGATCCTGACGCTCATCGGGAAACGGATCGAGCATGATCAGGGTAGAGCGTTCGTCGAAGGCGTTATAGATCCCGTGGATGAACTCCTCAAATTCGTAACCGGCAACCGGACAGCGTAGCGTTTCAAGCATCTTTAGCGCACCTTCCTGAACGGTGCCAAACAGCCCTGCCGGACCGGTCAGGCGAATGTCCGCGCTGTCGATAAGCGGCCGGGCGTGATTGAGAACCCACGCCTGCGAGGCCTCAATGAGCGTCGGCAAATGATTGAACGTCCTCTCCATGCGGACGAGTAGCGCCTTGCGCTCCTCATCGCTCAGGCGCTGCTGGCGACTGGCGACGGCAAGCGCAAGCAGTATCAGGTTGAGTATGGTGCAGTGATACCCTTTGGTTTTGGCGCCGGCGCGCTCTTCTCCACAGGGGACCGTCAGGATCAAATCTGCCGCCTGGTCGATGGCAGCTGGCGCTTCCCCGGCCATGGAAGCGGTAAGGTGCCCGGCTGCCCGGGCGCGCTCCATTGCGGCGAGAGTAGAGAGGCTACCGCCTCCCTGAGAAATGCCGATGACCAGCGCTTTGTCGCTGAGGGATAGAGCCGTCTCGTCCAGCAGGAAGGGCCAGTACACATCGACCGGGATGCCGCACCACTGCTGCATAAACGACCGCGCGGTCAGCGCGCCGTGGTAAGACGTACCGGAACCGGTCAGGATGATTCGAGAGATCCCGCGATCCGCCAGCGCTTTCGCCGCTTGCCAGAGATCTTCCCGCGTCTGCGTTAGCATAGCGAGCAGGCGAGCGGGGGTTTCATTCATATAGTCTTCTACGTGCATGGGTAATATTCCTCTTTTTAAAGCAGGCCTAACGCGCTGGCCGCCATGCCAAACGCGATGGTGCCTAACAGGATCCAGTTGATGTTGACTCCCTTACGGATCAGCTTGTACATCCCAAGGGTGAAAAGCAGAGGCAGCAGAGAAGGAAGTATTTTGTCGATAAACTCCTGCGCCTTCATGGTCGTCTGCCCGGCAGTGAAGCTGAGCGGGGTGGTGATATCTATCATACTGGCGGTCATCGCGCCGACGACCATCAGGCCAACGATTGACGCGATATAGGTGACCCGATCCATGAGTCCGCTTTGGTAAATCCGCATCAGCCAGGTGGTGCCAGCCCGATAGCCGAGCTTCAGCCCATACCAGCGGCACAACAGATGCGGTAGGTTATAAACTAACAACGCCATTATCGGTCCCAGGAGGCTGCCCTGCTGGGCGAAATAAATCCCCATCCCGGCGGCAATCACCTTCAATGACCCCCAGAATATGGAGTCACCGATACCCGCCAGAGGCCCCATCAGGCTGGTTTTAATCGCGTTTATTGATTCTTCATTAAATTCGGGATTGCGTTGATTCTCCTCTTCCATAGCGATCGACAAGCCGAAGATAAAGGTGGAGAGGTGCGGCGTAGTGTTAAACAGTACCAGATGGCGCTGCAGGGCGCGCCCCAGTTCCGTCGGGTCCTGATAGATGCGCTTCAGGGCCGGCGACATTGCGAAGGCGTAGCCCATATGCTGCTGGCGCTCGTAGTTCCACGAGCCCTGCAGCGTAAAGGAGCGCCAGAACACGCTGCGTAAATCCCGAGCGGTGACCCGGCTTGCGTCATCGCTTTGCGGCTGGGCGGCGCCTGACAGGGTCTGCGTCATTTCACTCATGATTAGCTCTCCTGCTGCTTAAGATTAAGAAACTGGCTGATGATAAAAGCCAACACCACGGCGAATAGCGCGATGGCGATGATATCCAGTTTGGTATATGCCGCTATCAGAAAGCCCAGACCGAGGTACGGCATAAGTTTGCTGCTGAGCATCATGCTGATCAGCAGGGCGAAGCCGAGCGCCGGCAGGATCTTACTGGCGACGATCAATCCGTTGGTTATCACCGGCGGAATCGCCTCAAGGAACCAGCTTACCGCCGAAGAGCCAAGCAGGATGGCGAAAAAAACCGGTAGAAATCCGTTTAAAAAATAGAGTAGCGTCGGACCGGCGAGGTGCATCAGGCCGACCATTCGGGTATTACCCTGTGCCGCATAGCGATCCGCCAGATGACCGAAGCGGGCGTTCACCACGCGCACCAGGATGCCCAGCGTCTGCGCCAGCATTGAAACAGGAATGGCGATGGTAAGCGCAGCCTCCGGACCGCGGCCGGACATGATCGAAAACGCGGTCGCCAGTACGGAGCCGGTCACGATATCGGGTGGGTGCGCGGCGCCGATGGCGACGTTGCCGAGGAAAATAAGCTCCAGCGTAGCGCCAATCAGAATCCCCTCATGCAGATTGCCGCAGACCAGACCGGTGAGGGCGCACATCACCAGCGGCCGGTCGATCATCGATACCCCAAGCAGGCGGCCATCGAGGATCCCCAGGGCGGCAATCAGTCCGAGTAACGTTGCGGTGAGCAACATAGTGACCTCCGAAGTTAAAGTTGGTCGTTAAGGAGTTCAGCCGAGTGGGCGGGTACCTGACGCATCTCCAGCCGAATGCCTTTTTCTTTTAGCGCTCTGCTATGGGCGATTTCCTCTTCGGTCAGATAGATGGCCTTGCCGAATTGTCTTGCCCCTTCCTTCTGTGGCAGACCGCCGTAATTAATTGCGCTAATTCCCGGGACTTTTTCTACCAGCGCGAGGGTTTCAGCAGTATTGCCAAGGACCACCATGACTTTTTTATGATCCAACTTGCCGCCGTTAAGCTTTTCCGCCGCCTGTTCAACGGTGGCGATGTCCAGCGTGACGCCCGCCGGCTTGGCCAGGTTAAGCGACATCGTAATGAAGGCATCCGCCGCGGCTTTGGCGTTGGCGACGATGATATGGTCGATATCCAGCGCTCGGGTCCAGGCAAAAACCACCTGGCCGTGCAGCAGCCGATAATCAATGCGCACGAGTTTAATCATGAGATTCTCCCTGTGGGTCAGAGGATGGTTGTGTTAGTAGAGGGTTGATGAAAACAATGGATTCACGCGCCGCGCTGGTGGCGTAGACAATCGCGGCCTCGGTAGTGGCTTCTTCGCACAGCAGAAACTCCAGGAGCAGAGTCAGATTGATGCCGGCGACCACGAAAACGTTACGATGACGCATCAAGACGCTCACGGCGCTATTGTTGATACTGCCGCCAAGCAGGTCGGTAAAGATCACCACTTCATCACCATTCGCCTGGACGATGAGATGATCCAGGGTTTGCTCCAGCTGTTCGGTGGTCACGATATCTTCGTCATAGGCGCAGACCGGGATAACGCCGTGTTCGTCGCCAATCAGCAGCGACAAACTGTTCACCAGTCCGCGAGCAAAATGGCCGTGGCTGGCCACATAGATATGTTTCACCCGGTTTCTCCTTCATCCAGATAGCGGTATCTGTTAAGAGCAAAGGGCGTGCCAGAAATAAAAAATATTAATTATCAATTAATTAAAGCGGCTAGTTCACACTAAAGACGTTATTCCTGGCACAAGCGGGCTTATTAGCGCCAGAAACCTGGCACAAACGGCAGAAAAAGAGGGGGAAAGAGTGGGGGAAGAAAGTCCCGGGCGAGACGCTGCTGCGCCATGGCCCGGGCGTTCCCGGCAGAAGGGAATTAAATCTCGGTAATCGTCGTCGACTGCGGCAGACGCGACTTCGGCAGGGAGGCGTTAAAGTCTTCAACGCTATGATGGCCGACCGGGACCACCACCAGGCTGGTGTAGCCCTGGGCTTTCAGGTCAAATTCCTCATCAAGGATCGCAAAATCAACCCCTTCAATCGGCACGGCGTCGAGACCCATCGCCGCTACGCCCAACAGGAAATTGCCGACGTTGAGATACACCTGCTTCGCCATCCACTGATCGTCATCCTTCAGCTCTTTGCGGTGCATATCGGCAAAGAAAGTGCGACCCTTGTGGTTAGCGGCTTTTGCGTCCGGGGTGGCGAAACGGCCATCGGCCTCTTCCTGATCCACGACGCGCTGCAGCCAGGCGTCGTCCATCGCGGTTTTCGCGCAGAACACCACCACGTGCGAGGCGTCGAGAATTTTACGTTCGTTGAACACGTAGGTACCGCTGGCGGCTTTCGCCACGCGGGCTTTCCCTTCATCGGTGCTGGCGACGATAAAGTGCCACGGCTGGGAGTTGGTGCTAGACGGGCTGTACTGCAGCAGCGTTTTCAGCTGTTCCGCTTCCCCGGCAGTCAGCTTTTTCGTGGCGTCAAAGGCCTTGGTGGAATAGCGCTTCAAAGCGACCGATACGATATCCATAACTCTTCCTCACAGTTTACAGCACCTTACCGGTGCGTTCAGGAGAGGAAGAGTACAGCGAAGATCGCCAAATGATAAGGGTGAAAAATGCGATAACACTTATCGCGTTTGGCTGAAAATCAGCGCGGACGCAGGCGCTGCTGGGCCTTTTTGCTCAGCTTGTTCACCACCTGATGCCATGAGTCGTCAATCAGCTCGGCCAGCAGATCCTCGCTGATGTCGTCCCCCGGCACCACCGTGATCCAGTGTTTCTTGTTCATATGGTAGCCCGGTTCGATACTGCGATAAATTTCCTGATTGAGCAGCGACTTCTGCGGCTCGGCCTTGAGGTTGACCAGCGCCCGGCCGCGAATGGTCATGGTGATCATAAAGATGCGGCCGTCGACCTTAAACACGTCGTACTCCGGCCCAAAGGGCCAGCAGTGCTCGGTAAACGGGTAGGTCAGG
Organism: Klebsiella sp. JB_Kp042; assembly: GCF_040065275.1. NCBI lineage: Bacteria > Pseudomonadati > Pseudomonadota > Gammaproteobacteria > Enterobacterales > Enterobacteriaceae > Klebsiella > Klebsiella sp. JB_Kp042. Next base: position 29,447 of record NZ_JBEAJL010000086.1, on the reverse strand, counting down.
GCGATACGGTGGGCGCAGGGGTGCAGCGTTTCCGGCGTCATTTGGCATCCGCCTCATGCAGGGCGTTCCACATGGCTTCAAAGCCAAGGGCGATAATCTCCCGGGCGCGCTGCGGATCGTGGCTGGCGAATTCGATAGTGGTTTCCGCCAGCGACAGAAACAGGGCATCGCCAAAGGCGCGATACGCTTCGCTGAGGAATATCTCTTTCACCGACAGCTGGCACATTTCGTTGAGCTCCGGAAAGCTCTCTTTCACCTGGCGGCGGGTTTCGTCCGTGATGCGCTCGCTGAGCGCCATCCGGCGGATCGCCTTGTGCTCCATCGGGTTGCGCACGCCCCAGTCGATATAGCTGTTCCAGATATTGCGCGCGTTCTCTTTCGGGCGCTTTTCGTCCGGATCCAGCCCGGCGATCATCATCCGCACCAGGCGCAGCTTAATGGCGAGGTACAGTTCGTTGAGCAACTCATCCTTGGTGGCGAAATAGCGAAACAGCGTCCCCTCGGCAACCCCGGCGCTGCGGGCGATGGCCGACGTTGAGGCGGCGATGCCGGACTGGGCGAAAGCCGCGGCGGCAGCTTCCAGTAACGCTTGCTTTTTATCTTCACTCTTTGGACGAGCCACTACATTTTTCCTCACGCAGGTTTAAACAAACCGCCGATCTTTGCACGTCTGACCAGGTCGCTGCAACGGCGGAACGCAAAAATTGAAAATCGTCTTGACGACTTTCATCACATTCCTAATAATGAGTGCGTACTCACTCATAATCAAGTTATATCATAAAGCCTCCGGGATGGGGGCTTTTGTCTGGTCAGGATATGAACCGTGTCACTTTCAGCGTGGTCGCCATCATGTTACTCGCAGCAGCAACGACATTGCCGTTTGTCCTCAATGCCGGTTTTGGTAAGGCGCCGCAGGGGGCACAGCTTAGCCAGGTGGAAGCGTCTCCCCACTACCGGGACGGCCAGTTCCATAACCAACTGCCCACGCCGGGATTCACCGGGCAGAAAAATATGTTGGCGGCGTGGTGGGATTTTTTGATGACCAAACGGGAAAACGCCCGTCCCGCGCAGCCGCTGCCGCTGGTGAAAACCGATCTGGCGACGCTGCCCCTCGGGCAGGACGTGATGGTCTGGCTCGGCCACTCTTCCTGGTATCTGCAGCTGGCGGGAAATCGCATCCTGATCGACCCGGTGTTCAGCGATTACGCGGCGCCGTTCTCCTTTATCAATAAAGCCTTCCCCGGCGATTATCCGTGGCGGGCGGAAGGGATGCCGGAGATCGATCTGCTGATCGTCTCCCACGATCACTACGACCATCTGGATTACGCCACCATCCGCGCTCTGCTGCCGAAAATTAAGCGGGTCATTACGCCGCTGGGGGTTGGGTCGCACCTGCGCTACTGGGGAATGGACGGGGCGCTGATTACCGAAGCGGACTGGCAGCAGGCGATTCCGGTTAGCGACGAGCTCACCGTCCACGTCCTGCCGGCGCGGCACTTTTCCGGCCGTGGGCTGAAGCGCAACCAGACGCTGTGGGCCAGTTTTCTGTTCGTTACCCCGCAGCAAAAGATTTATTACAGCGGCGACAGCGGGTATGGGCCGCACTTTAAAGCGATAGGCGATGAGTTCGGTCCGATCGATCTGGCGATCATGGAGAACGGACAGTATGACCAGGACTGGAAATATATCCACATGATGCCGGATGAAACGGCTCAGGCTGCTGACGACCTGCGCGCTCGCGCGGTGCTGCCTGGGCATGCAGGACGATTCGTTTTGGCGAAACATAGCTGGGATGAACCGTATCAACGGCTGGCGGCTGCCAGCGAAGGAAGGGCCTGGCGTCTGCTGACGCCTGTGCAGGGCGAGCCGGTGTGGGTCGCCGATAAGACGCAATCATTTAACGCCTGGTGGCGCTAAGCGCCAGTGCAGTATCAGAGGAGAGAGCATATGACGATTTCCGCTCAGGTGATTGACACTATCGTCGAGTGGATTGATGACAACCTGCATCAACCGCTGCGTATTGATGATATCGCTCGCCATGCCGGGTATTCGAAATGGCATCTGCAACGGCTGTTTTTACAGTATAAAGGGGAGAGCCTGGGGCGCTATATACGCGAAAGGAAGCTGCTGCTGGCCGCCCGCGATCTGCGCGACACCGATCAGCGGGTCTACGATATCTGCCTGAAGTATGGCTTCGATTCGCAGCAGACCTTTACCCGCGTCTTCACCCGGACCTTCAATCTGCCGCCGGGCGCCTACCGTAAAGAGAACCACAGCCGCGCCCACTGAGGCGCGCCCTTCCTGATTTAGCGTTCGAGGGAAAACCAGCGACGCCACACCCAGCGCAGCACCAGATACTCAATGGCGCCCAGCGCCAGGAACCACAGACAAAACAGCACGGTATAAAGCTGGTTGAGATCCATCATATGGAATGTCTCAACCAGCTTTTGCGCCAGCGTCAGGCCCAGCGACGGCGCGGGCAACAGCAGACAGGAGAGCAGGGCCAGCAGTAAGATCCCGGCGGCGGAGAGGAGCGTTTCCAGCGGATGTTTCATGTCATGTTAATCATCAGTTAAAAAACATATTGTCCGGCAAAATAACACCTAACGCAATATGCTTTGTATTTTACTCGCCTTAATGCGCCTCTTTTTAATATTATTGCCTGCGTTGTCTTCGCATGTTAATTAATCTGAAATAATTTGTAATTAAATTAAATCCCGTTACTTGTAAATTAACGTCATTATTATGCCAGCGCTTTTACAAAACTATAAGTGCTATACCCCACCAGCGTGGCAGCGATGATGGCCAGCAGGATGTACAGCGCCAGACGGCGTCCGCGGTAGATTCCAAACATATTTGACCTCGTTTAGTTTTGGTTTATTAATATTCTGTAATAGTTGGTTCGTGGAATTAACTTACCACATATTTTTTATTTTGCGAAAAATTTAGGCTTGTAATGGTTCACATTTTTATCGGCTTTTTCGCCACCTTTGATTGCATTGGCCAGGAATGATTTCAGGCTTTCCGACTCACGGAATTTATAAGGAAAATGTAATTTGACCAAGATGAATAACCCAAAGTTTACGACGCCCTCGGGCGACACCGCGCCACGGCAGGTCTGGCAGCAGACCGTTGACGCAGTGCTGGCGCAGACCAAAAGCCAGGCCGCTGGGTTAAGTTCCGCAGACGCCGCCGAGCGCCTGAATACCTGCGGGCCGAACGCGCTGCCGGAAAAGAAGGGAAAACCGGCCTGGCTGCGCTTTCTCGCCCACTTTAACGACGTACTGATTTATGTGCTGCTGGCCGCTGCGGCGCTCACCGCCATCATGGGTCACTGGGTCGATACCCTGGTGATCCTTGGCGTGACGGTGATTAACGCCCTGATCGGCCATATCCAGGAGAGCAACGCCGAAAAATCCCTGCAGGGGATCCGCAACATGCTCTCCAGCGATGCCCGCGTCCAGCGTAACGGCAAACATGAGACTATCCCGACGCGCGACCTGGTTCCGGGGGATATCGTTATCCTGCGCGCCGGCGACCGCGTGCCGGCGGACATGCGGCTGATTGAAACGCACAACCTGCGGGTGGAAGAGGCGATCCTCACCGGCGAGTCGACGGTGGTGGATAAAATCACCGACGCGCTGGAGGGCGACCTGCCGCTGGGCGACCGGGTGAACATGGTCTTCTCCGGGACCACCGTCAGCGCCGGCGGCGGCGTCGGCGTGGTGACCGCCACCGGCGCGCAGACCGAACTCGGCCATATCAACCAGATGATGGCGGGCATTGAGAAGCACCGCACCCCGCTGCTGGTGCAGATGGATAAGCTCGGCAAAGCGATTTTCGTCATTATCCTCGCCATGATGGTGGCGCTGTTTATTTTCAGCCTCGCGTTGCGGGATATCCCGATGGGCGAACTGCTGCTGTCGCTGATTAGCCTGGCGGTGGCTGCGGTACCGGAGGGACTGCCGGCGATCATCTCGATTATTCTGTCGCTCGGCGTGCAGACGATGGCGCGCAAGCGGGCGATTATCCGTAAGCTGCCGACCGTGGAAACCCTTGGCGCCATGACCGTGGTCTGCTCGGATAAAACCGGCACCCTGACGATGAACGAAATGACCGTCAAGGCGATCATCACCGCCGACTGCTGCTACCGGGTGGAAGGCGACAGCTATGAGCCGCAGGGGCGGATCTTCCTTGAGGGGAGCGATGAGCCCGTGCAGGTTCAGCCGGGTACCGTGCTGGAGACCTGGCTGCGCACCATCGACCTGTGCAACGACAGCCAGCTTACCCAGGATGAGCGCGGCCTGTGGGGGATCACCGGCGGGCCAACCGAAGGGGCGCTGAAGGTGCTGGCGGCGAAAGCGCAGCTCCCGGCGGTGGAGGCCCGTCTGGTGGCCAAGATCCCTTTTGACTCGCAGTACAAATATATGTCCACGCTGCAGCACATCGATGGCGACGCCCGGGTGCTGATCACCGGTGCGCCGGACGTTATCTTCGCCATGTGCCGCGAGCAGATGACCCGCCAGGGCGCGGTGCCCTTCGAGGCGCAGTACTGGGAAGAGGAGATGGCGCGCTTCGCCCGTCAGGGGCTGCGCATGGTGGCGGCGGCCTGTAAGCCGGCCAGCGTTGATGCCACCACGCTGAACCATGAGGATCTGCAGGAGGGACTGATTTTCCTCGGCATCGCCGGGATGATGGATCCCCCGCGTCCGGAAGCGATTGACGCTATCCACGCCTGCCAGACCGCCGGCATCCGCGTGAAGATGATCACCGGCGACCACCCGCAGACGGCGATGAGCATCGGCCAGATGCTGGGGATCACCAACAGCAGCCAGGCCATGACCGGCTACCAGCTGGAGCACATGGACGATGCGGCGCTGGCGAAGGCGGCGGTGGAGTACGACATCTTTGCCCGCACCAGCCCGGAGCATAAGCTGCGCCTGGTGAAAGCCCTGCAGGATAACGGCGAAGTGGTCGGCATGACCGGCGACGGCGTCAACGACGCGCCGGCGCTGCGCCAGGCCGACGTGGGTATCGCCATGGGCATCAAAGGCACCGAAGTCACCAAAGAGGCGGCTGACATGGTGTTGACCGATGATAACTTCGCCACCATCGCCAGCTCGGTAAAAGAGGGCCGTCGGGTCTATGACAACCTGAAGAAGACCATCCTCTTCATCATGCCGACCAACCTGGCGCAGGGGCTGCTGATCATCATCGCCCTGCTGGCGGGGAACATGATTCCGCTGACCCCGGTGCTGATCCTGTGGATGAACATGGCGACGTCGGCGACGCTCTCCTTCGGCCTGGCCTTTGAGGCCGCGGAGCGCAACGTAATGAACCGCCCGCCGCGTAAAACCGGCCAGCACGTGATGGATGGTTTCGCCGTATGGCGGGTGGCTTTCGTCGGGTCGATGATCGCGATCGCCGCCTTTATCCTTGAGGCCTGGCTGGCGCCGCGCGGCCACAGTCCGGAGTTTATCCGCACCGTGCTGCTGCAGATGCTGGTGACAGCGCAGTGGGTCTACATGATCAACTGCCGCAGCAGCGACAGCTTCTCCCTGAGCATGGGCCTGCTGCGCAACAAAGGCATCTGGCTGGTGACCGGTGTCCTGCTGCTGATGCAGCTGGTGATTATCTATGTCCCGCTGATGCAGAGCATGTTTGGCACGGAAGCGCTGCCGCTGCGCTACTGGTTTGTCACCCTGGTCATCGGCATCGCCATGTTCCTGGTGGTGGAAGTCGAGAAGCGTCTGACGCGCCGGTTCCGCAAAACGGCCTGATCGATCTCGCGCGCCTGGCTGCAGGCGCGCGTTACTTTCGCAAGGATCCTCTATGATTAACACCTTTCGCTTTGCGCTGCTGGCCTGCGTCCTGGGCGGCAGCGCCCTGACGGCGACCGCCGCGCCGGCGGCGCCGGTCCGCGTCGCCACGGTAGAACGGGCACCTCACGCTGAAGAACGCGCCATCCCCGGGCGGGTCGAGGCGATCCGCGCCGTCGACATTCGCGCGCGCACCGAAGGGGTGATTGTTCAGCGCCACTTCCAGGACGGGCAGTATGTGACCGAGGGCGACCTGCTGTTTACCCTCGACGACGCGCAGCCCCGCGCGGCGCTGGCCCTGGCGCAGGCCGAGCTGAAAAGCGCCGAAGCCTCGCTACGCCAGTCGCAGCAGCTGCTCACTCGCTATGAGCGGCTCATCAACAACCACTCCATCAGCCGCAACGACCTCGACACGGCCCGGATGCAGCGCGACGTCGCCGCCGCCGCCGTGCAGCAGGCGAAAGCCCGCGTCGAGGCTCAGCAGATTGTGCTCGGTTATACCCGGATTGCGGCGCCGGTGACCGGGCGGGTGGGCCACAGCGCCTTTCACGTCGGGACGCTGGTCAACCCGTCCAGCGGGGTGCTGGCGGACATCGTGCAGCTCGATCCGGTACGGGTGTCGTTTGCCCTCGACGAAGCCGCGTTTTTCAGCAAAACCGGCCAGCATGCCGACATCCACGCCCTGAAGCAGGCATGGCTGGCGCAAATTGACGTGGATGGCAAACGGCGCGACGGCGTGTTGACCTCCATCGATAACCGGATCGACGCCCGCACCGGCAGCGTGGCGGTGCGGGCGGAGTTTGCCAATCCGCAGCACCGTCTGCTGCCGGGCGGCAGCGTGACGATCCTGTTCCGTCCGCAAGCGCTGTCGTCGCGGGTGATGATCCCGGCTGCCGCCGTGCAGCAGGATCCGCAGGGCTTTTTCAGCTGGGTGCTGAAGCCGGACCACACCGCCGGGCAGCGTCGTCTGACCCTTGCGGGGCAACAGGGGCAGCAGTTTGCGGTCGAGAAAGGGCTGCAGGCGGGCGAGCAGGTGATCACTGACGGCGCGCAGCGGCTGCGCGAAGGCGCCGCGGTGCAGGTGCTGAACTAGCTAAGGAGAGGGGATGCTGACCTTTTTTATCCGTCGTCCGCGATTTGCGATGGTGATCGCGCTACTGCTGACCTTTGTCGGCGCGGTATCGCTGAAGCTGATCCCGGTGGAGCAATACCCGGCGATCACGCCCCCGGTGGTGAACGTCACCGCCAGCTGGCCGGGCGCCAGCGCGTCAGACGTGGCGGAGGCCATCGCCGCCCCGCTGGAGACCCAGCTCAACGGCGTCGATCATATGCTGTATATGGAGTCCACCAGCTCGGACGAGGGGACGTACCGCCTGAGTATCACCTTCGCGGCAGGCACCGATGCCGATCTGGCGGCGATCGACGTGCAAAACCGGGTGGCGCAGGCGCTGGCGCAGCTTCCGGCGGAAGTGCAGCAGAATGGCGTCCAGGTGCGCAAGCGCGCCAGCAACCTGCTGATGGGGGTAAGCCTTTACTCGCCGCTGGGCACGCTGTCGCCGCTGTTTGTCAGCAATTACGCCAGCACCCAGGTGCGCGAGGCGCTGGCCCGCCTGCCCGGCGTCGGCGAGGTGCAGATGTTTGGCGCCCGGGATTACAGCATGCGCATCTGGCTGCGCCCGGACCGCATGAACGCCCTCAACATCACCACGGATGACGTTGCCCAGGCGCTGCGCGAGCAGAATGTGCAGGGGGCGGCGGGGCAGGTGGGCACCCCGCCGGTGTTCAACGGCCAGCAGCAGACGCTGACCATCAACGGACTGGGGCGTCTGAACGAGGCGGCCAGCTTTGGCGAGATTATCCTCCGCCGCGGCGCGCAGGGGCAGCTGGTGCGCCTCGCCGACGTGGCGACCATCGAGCTGGGCGCCCGCAGCTACAGCTCCGGCGCGCAGCTGAACGGTAAAGCGTCGGCCTATCTGGGGATCTATCCGACGCCAACCGCCAACGCCCTGCAGGTCGCCAGCGCGGTGCGCGCAGAGCTTAACCGCCTGCACACTCGCTTTCCGGCGGATCTCACCTGGGAGGTGAAGTTCGATACCACCCGCTTTGTGGCGGCGACGATCAAAGAGATCGGCGTTTCGCTGGCGCTGACCCTGCTGGCGGTGGTGGTGGTGGTGTCGCTGTTCCTGCAGAGCTGGCGGGCGACGCTGATCGTGGCCCTGGCGATCCCGGTGTCACTGATCGGCACCTTTGCGGTGCTCTATCTGCTGGGCTACAGCGCCAACACCCTCAGCCTGTTCGCGATTATTCTCGCCCTGACGATGGTGGTGGATGACGCCATTGTGGTGGTGGAGAATGTCGAAACCAAAATGGCGGAAGGACTGGATCGCCTGCAGGCCACCGCCCAGGCGCTGCGGCAGATCGCCGGGCCGGTGATCGCCACGACCCTGGTGCTGTTGGCGGTGTTTGTGCCGGTGGCGCTGCTCCCGGGGATCGTCGGCGAGCTGTATCGGCAGTTTGCCGTGACGCTCTCCACCGCGGTGGCCCTGTCGAGCCTGGTGGCGTTAACCCTGACCCCGGCCCTCTGCGCGCTGCTGCTGCGCCCGCGACCCGCCCGGCCGGCGGCAGTGTGGCGGGCGTTTAACCGTCTTCTCGACGGCACCCGCGACGGCTATGGCCGGCTGGTGGGGTGGATGAACCGCCGCCCGTGGCTGGCGCTGGCGGCGACGGTGGCGGCGGGCGCGCTGGTGGCGTTCAGCTTCACCTCGATGCCGAAAGGCTTCCTACCGCAGGAAGATCAGGGCTACCTGTTTGCCAGTGTGCAGCTGCCGGAGGCGGCGTCGCTGGAGCGTACCGAAGCGGTGATGGCCCAGGCGCGCAAGCTGCTGACGGCTAACCCGGCGGTGGAGGATGTGATTCAGGTGTCCGGCTTCAACATTCTCAACGGCACCAGCGCCGCTAACGGCGGGTTTATCTCGGTGATGCTCAAGGACTGGCATCAGCGGCCGCCGCTGGATACGGTGATGGCGGATATTCAGCGCCAGCTGCTGTCGCTGCCGGAGGCGACGATCATAACCTTCGCGCCGCCGACCCTGCCGGGCCTGGGCAATGCCTCGGGGTTTGATCTGCGCATTCTGGCGCAGGCCGGTCAGTCGTCGGCGGAGCTGGAGCAGGTGACGCGGGAGATCCTTCAGCTGGCGAACCAGCATCCGCAGCTGAGCCGGGTATTTACCACCTGGAGCAGCAACGTGCCGCAGCTGACCCTGACGGTCGACCGCGATCGGGCGGCGCTGCTGGATGTGCCGGTGGCGCAGATCTTCAGCAGCCTGCAGACGGCGTTCGGCGGCACGCGCGCCGGCGATTTCAGTCTTAACAACCGTGTCTATCATGTGGTGATGCAAAATGAGATGCAGTGGCGCGAGCGGGCTGAGCAGATTAGCGAGCTGTACGTCCGCAGCCGCGACGGCGAGCGGGTGCGGTTGAGCAATCTGGTCACCATTACGCCGACGGTGGGGGCGCCGTTTATTCAGCAGTACAACCAGTTCCCGTCCGTGTCGGTGAGCGGTTCAGCGGCCGAGGGGGTCAGCAGCCGCACGGCGATGGCGGCCATGGAGCAGATTTTGCAGGCCCATCTGCCGCCGGGGTATGACTACGCCTGGAGCGGGATCTCCTGGCAGGAGCAGCAGACCGGCAATCAGGCGGTGTGGATCGTGCTGGCGGCGGTGGCGATGGCGTGGCTGTTCCTGGTGGCGCAGTATGAAAGCTGGACGCTGCCGGCGAGCGTCATGCTCTCGGTGCTGTTCGCCATCGGCGGAGCGCTGGTCTGGCTGTGGACGGCGGGCTATGCCAACGATGTGTATGTCCAGATAGGGCTGGTGCTGCTGATCGCCCTGGCGGCGAAGAACGCGATTCTGATCGTTGAGTTCGCCCGCAGCCGGCGCGAGGAGGGGCTGTCGATAGTCGACGCCGCGCGCGAGGGCGCCACCCGCCGCTTCCGCGCGGTGATGATGACCGCGGTGTCGTTTATTATCGGCATCATGCCGATGATGCTCGCCACCGGCGCCGGGGCGCAGAGCCGGCGGATCATCGGCACCACGGTGTTCAGCGGGATGCTGGTGGCGACGATGGTTGGCATCCTGTTTATTCCTTCGCTGTATGTGCTGTTTCAGCGTATGCGCGAGTGGGCGCATCGGCGGGGGTAAGCGCGGCGCTACAACGACGACCGGGCGGTCCCCTCTCCCTTTGGGAAGAGCCGGGGTTAGGGGGAATTTTCCGTTCACGTTGCGTTTGGCAGAAAAGGGTAGTCCTTCGCTGGTGAACGGGTAAAGGGGGAGAAAACCGTCTCCCCCTTTACAATCCCCCCGGTCCCGCAGAGAAATCGGTGCTGCGCACTACGCTCACCTCCCGGTCGTCCGCCTGCGGTCGGCTCAACTCGACGTCGTGTCTCGAATCGCCTCTGGCCGCCCTCCGTGGCGGCCAGCCCTTGTCTGCCGACCTCCGGTTCGCCGATTTCAGCGGGAATCGGCTCCGCTGCACGCCCGTAGTTTTCAGAGGCCATACCATAGCGATCAGAATATATCCGTTAAAAATTGTATGTGCCTTTCTCCGTGGCCCCGCTGTGTATACCGGGGCTGCAACGACTGCCGGGCGGTCCCCTCTCCCTTGGGGGAGAGCCGGGGTCAGCGGGAATCGGCCCCGCTGCACGCCCGTAGTTTTCAGGGGCCATACCATAGCGAGCAGACTTTGTAGGCCCGGTAAGCGCAGCGCCACCGGGCAAGGACATCGGGCACGGCGGCAATCCCTTGCCCGGCCTGTCGTTAATTTATTCACTCTCCTGGCTGGAATGGCCGCCCCCAAACGCGCCCGCTATTTCCTCTCCACCGTTATCATGGTCACGAACGGATGATACTGCCACGGCACGCTGCCGCCTTTGCGGTACATCTTCGACAGGGTGCCGTCGAGATAAAGCATCTGCCGCACCCCAAGCTTTGACTGCGCATAGCAGGCAAAATCATAGAAGTTGGTTTCCCGATCGCTGAGCATAAACACCACCCGGCCCTGCTTATCGATGCCAACGCCGTTGCGCAGTTTGCGGGAGCTGGCGGAGGGCTTCAGCCGCCAGTTGATAGCGCCATTTTCAATCAGCATCGGGCCGGACTGCACCGCATAGCGGATGGCGGGAGAGCGTTTAAACGCCGGCAGCGGCACGATTTTCGCCCGGCCATTCTCCACCAGGAATACGCCGCCGGGGCGGATAAAGAAGTTCCCGCCGCCGGCGGAGCGGTTTACCGGCGTCAGGCGCTTGCCGTCTTCGATATACAGCCCCAACGGCGCGTAGGCCTTATCGTAAATGCCGCCGTTCATCGCCATCTGCACCCGGCCATCGCCATCGATACCCGCCAGCAGCGAACGCAGGGAACCCCAGGCTTTGCCGTGCCGATCCTGCCAGTACATCGCAATGCGCTCTTTCTGCGCATCCACCCGATAGCTCTGCAGGGTCAGCGTCGGGTCGGTGAGGTTACAGGCGGCGCTGGCGAGGGTGGCCAGGGGCAGCAGCGCCAGGGGGAGCAGGCAGCGTAATAACATGGGCGGTCCTTTCTATGGTCTGCGCCGAGTATACCCGCCTCGCTGTCTTATGCCGCCCAAATCTCACAGTGTTTTTGCACCAGCCCGGAAAGCGAACCGCCGTTGGCGATAAACTCGCGCATCTGCTGCGCCTCGCTGTGCGGCGATTTCGCCTGGCGAACCACCGCCTCCAGCGCCGCCGTCGCCTTCAGCTGATGGGCGAAAGGAGCCAGCCGGTCGGCGAGCTGCAGGATCTCCTGGCGGATGCTGCGCTGCTCCCCGCCGCGCACATCGGTGAGAGTCCCGTCCAGCCCGTAGCGGCAGGCCTGATAGCGGTTAAAAGGGTACAGCAGATAATCGTCAGGCTGGTGCTTAAAAGGACGCTCCGTCAACAGCCAGCAGGCGAGGGTCTGAATAAAGCCGGCGATGTGGATCGCCTGGGCGAGGGTCAGGGGGGTATCCATCACCCGCACCTCGACGGTCCCAAACTGCGGACTGGGGCGGATATCCCAGTGCAGATCCTTCATGCTGTCGATCATGCTGGTGTAGCTCAGCTGGCGGAACAGGCGACGAAACCCCTGCCAGTCGGCCACCCACGGCATCGGGCCGTTGTCGGGATAAGAGGAGAAGCGGTTGAGGCGCGAACAGGCGAAGCGGCTGTCGGTGCTGTCGAACCACGGCGAGGCGGCGTTAAGGGCGATGAAATGCGGCACAAAGCGCGACAGGCCGTGCAGCAGATAGATGGCGTCGTCGCCGCTCTGGCAGCCGACGTGCACATGCTGGCCAAAGACCGTCGCCTGCTGCGCCAGATAGCCAAAATGCTCGACGGTTTTGACATAGCGCGGATTGTCGCTGATCTGCTGGCGCTGCCAGGCATGAAAGGGGTGCGAACCGCCGCCGCAGATCTGCAGATGATGATGCAGCGCCGCGCGCTGGACCGCCTGCTGGATGGCGCTGAGCTGGGCTTGCGCATGGCTGATGTCGCGACACACCCCGGTGGCGATCTCCAGCATGCTCTCGGTGATATCGTGCTTGGCTTCTCCCACGGTCAGTTCATGCTGGACGTCGGCAATCAGATTCGAGGCATCCTGGCTGAGGTCGTAACCCGGCGGGTTCACCACCTGCAGCTCCAGTTCGATACCGAGGGTAAAAGGATCGGAGCGGTGAAAATCGGCTAAAGGCATAGTCTCTCCCGGTCGATGTGTTCTCTGAAGTATAGAAGGGATTGTTCCCGGCGGAGAATACGCCGCGGCGGGGGAGGGGGAAGCATAAAAAAGTGACGCGACGTGATTATTTAAATTTTGCGATATAGCGACTGGTGCAATTCTGCAACATATTTCCCGCTGGCGGTGCGGCAGAATAAGGTTGAATTATTTTCCCATAATTATCATGGTGATAATATAAGTCCTTCTTATTTTATCGGTCGGTTTCGGCCTATTTCCGCCCGCACCAGAGCTGGTACGCATTTTGCCTGTTAATCAGTGACACTTTATTTAACAGGGATCATGTGATGCACAAAACGACGTTATTTTCGCGTGCCGGTCGTCTCGCCGTGGCGGTGAGCGGCGCACTGGCCCTGGCGGGCGCCGCCTTACCTGCCAACGCCTCCACGCTGCGGATCGCCATGACCGCCGCGGATATTCCGTTGACCCTCGGCCAGCCGGATCAGGGCTATGAGGGCAACCGCTTTACCGGCATCCCGCTGTACGACGCGCTGGTGGAGTGGGATCTGTCGCAAGGGGAAAAGCCCAGCGGTCTGGTGCCGGGGCTGGCGACCGAGTGGCACATCGATCCGCAGAACACCCGCCGCTGGATTTTCACCCTGCGTCCGGGGGTGAAATTTCATGATGGGAGCGAGGTGAACGCCGACGCCATCGTCTGGAATGTGGATAAGGTGCTCAATAAAGCAGCGCCACAGTACGCCCCGGGTCAGATCGGCAACACCCTGTCGCGGATGCCGACCCTCGCCGGCGCGGAGAAAATTGACGATCACACCGTGGCGCTGACCACCTCGGAACCGGACGCGCTGCTGCCGTACAACATCACCAACCTGTTTATTGTCTCGCCCACGGCGTGGCAGAAGCAGTATGACGCGGTGCCGGCCAGCGCGGGCGATAGCGCCGCGCGCAGCAAACAGGCGTGGACCGCCTTCGCCGCCCATGCGGTGGGCAGCGGCCCGTTCAAACTGGAGAAGCTGGTGCCGCGTCAGCAGCTGATCCTCGCGAAAAACCCCGACTACTGGAATAAAGATCGCATTCCCCGGGTGGATAAGGTGGTGCTGATCCCCTTGCCGGAGGCTAACGCCCGCACCGCGGCGCTGCTGTCGAAGCAGGTGGACTGGATTGAAGCCCCGGCGCCGGACGCCATCGATCAGATCAAGTCTCAGGGTTTTCACCTCTACGCCAACACCCAGCCGCACCTGTGGCCCTGGCAGTTCTCCTTTGAAAAAGGATCCCCGTGGCAGGACATTCGGGTGCGCAAAGCGGCCAACCTGTGTCTGAACCGCGCCGAGCTGAAGAGCTACCTCGGCGGCTATATGACCGAGGCCACCGGGGTCTACGAGGCCGACAGCCCGTGGCATGGCAAACCCACCTTCCAGATCAAATATGACCCGGACGCCGCCCGTCAGCTGATGACCGAGGCCGGATACAGCGCCGGCAAGCCGCTGCACGTCACGGTGGCGACCTCGGCTTCCGGCTCCGGGCAGATGCAGCCCTTGCCGATGAACGAGTATATCCAGCAGAGCCTGAAGAGCTGCTTCTTCAATGTGGATATCAAAGTGGTGGAATGGAACACCCTGTTCACCAACTGGCGTCTGGGCGCCCGGGATCCCTCGGCAAAAGGGATCGACGCGATCAACGTCAGCGCCGCGGTCAACGATCCCTATTTTGGCCTGATCCGCTTCTCCACCGCCAAAGCGTTTCCGCCGGTGGCGACCAACTGGGGCTACTTCTCCACCCCGGAGACGGAAAAACTGGCCGCCGCCGTCAAGCACGCCTTTACCCCGGAAGCGATGAATAAAGCCGCCGGCGAGCTGCACGCCGCGCTGGTGGATCAGGTGCCGTTCCTGTTTGTCGCCCACGACGTCGGGCCGCGCGCGATTTCGCCTGCGGTGACCGGGGTGGTGCAACCGCAGAGCTGGTTTATCGACCTCAGTCTGGTGAGCAAAAAAGAGTAATCGTGAAAGGGGCGACCGATGATCAATACGCTGCTATACCGCATTCTGCTGGCTATCCCCACCATGCTTGGGGTGGCGGTGATCTGTTTCATGCTGGTGCAGATAGCGCCTGGCGACCCGCTGGTGTCGGTAATGCCGCCGGACGCCTCGGAGGCGCTGCGCCAGACGTTGATGCAGGCCTACGGCTTTGATAAGCCGCTGCCCCTGCAGTTTATCCACTGGCTGTGGCGGGCGCTGCACGGCGACCTCGGTATGTCGGTCGCCACCGGCCGCCCGGTGATAGACGAGGTGATGACCGCGGTAAGCTACTCCCTGCGCCTGGCGCTGCTGGCGACGGCGATCGGTTTCGTCCTCGGCAGTCTGTTCGGCTTTGTCGCCGGCTATTTTCGCAACAGCGTCATTGACCGTCTGGCCTCGGTGTTGTCGGTGTTTGGCGTCAGCGTGCCGCACTACTGGCTGGGGATGCTGCTGGTGATCCTCTGCAGCGTCAAGTTCGCGCTGCTGCCGGCCACCGGCGGCGGGCCGATAGGCGAGGTGGGCTGGCAATGGGACTGGGCGCACCTGCAGTTCATGCTGCTGCCGGCCATCACGCTGTCGGTGATCCCGACCGGGATTATCGCCCGCACCGTGCGCTCGCAGGTCGCCGATATCCTCAGCCAGGAGTTCATCGTTGGCCTGCGCGCTCGCGGGCTCAACGAGTCGCGCATCTTTGTCCACGTCATGAAAAATGCCGCGCCAACCGCGCTGGCGGTGATGGGGCTGCAGGTGGGCTATCTGATGGGCGGCTCGATCCTTGTGGAGACCGTCTTCTCCTGGCCGGGAACCGGACTGCTGCTCAACACCGCCATTTTTCAGCGCGACCTGCCCCTGCTGCAGGGCACCATCTGGGTGCTGGCGCTGTTTTTCGTATTGCTTAACCTGTTGGTGGATATTCTGCAGACCACCCTCGACCCGCGCATTAAGAGGAGCTGACCATGGTGGATACGGCAACGACGAAAGCGGTCCCGGCCGCGCCGGCCAACGCTTCCCGGCAAGGTTACTGGCGCGGCGTGCTGCGCCGCCTGCTGCGCGACCCGGGCGGGGTATTCGTCGGCGCGATCATTCTCGTTCTGCTGGCCCTGGCGCTGTTCGGGCCGTGGCTTATCGTCAAAGACCCCTATCAAACGTCGATGTTCCTGCGCCTGAAGCCCATCGGCAGCGACGGCTTCCCGCTGGGCTCTGATGAGCTGGGGCGCGACATGCTGTCGCGACTGATCCTCGGCACCCGGCTGTCGCTGTTTATGGGGATTGTCCCGGTGGTGTTCGCCTTTTTTATCGGCGGCGCCATCGGGATCATCGCTGGCTACATGGGCGGCAAAATCAATACCCTGATCATGCGCACCGTGGATGTGTTCTATGCCTTTCCCTCGGTCCTGCTGGCGATTGCGCTGTCGGGGGCGCTGGGGGCGGGCATCGGCAATGCGCTGCTGTCGCTGACCCTGGTGTTTGTCCCGCAGGTGGCGCGGATTGCCGAGAGCGTGACCGCCCAGGTACGGCATATGGACTATATCGATGCCGCCCGGGCCACCGGCGCCAGCGCGTTGACCATTATCCGCGTCCAGGTGCTGGGTAACGTGCTCGGGCCGATCTTCGTCTTCTCCACCGGGCTGATTTCAGTGTGCATGATCCTCGCCTCCGGCCTGTCGTTTCTCGGCCTCGGCGTGCGGCCGCCGGAGCCCGAGTGGGGGCTGATGCTCAATACGCTGCGCACGGCAATCTATACCCAGCCGTGGGTGGCCGCCCTGCCGGGCCTGATGATTTTTATCACCTCCATTTCGTTCAATATCCTCGCGGACCGCCTGCGTGCGGCAATGGCGATTAAGGAGTAAGCGATGCAACCCTTTACCAATATCGACCTCGGCGGGCCGGCGCAGCCGCTGCTGAAGGTCAATCACCTGCTGAAGTACTTCCGCGGCGGCAAAGGCCGGGAGGTGGTCCAGGCGGTAGACGATATCAGCTTCACGGTGATGAAAGGCGAAACCCTGGGGGTGGTCGGCGAGTCGGGCTGCGGCAAATCGACCACCGCCCGGCTGCTGATGCAGCTGCTCACCCAGGACAGCGGCGAACTGATCTTCGACGGGCTGGGGGTCGGCTCGTCGCGCCTGCCGCTGAAAGCCTACCGTCGCCAGGTGCAGATGGTTTTCCAGGACAGCTATGCCTCGCTCAATCCGCGCCTGACCATGGAGGAGAGCATCGCCTTCGGCCAGCGGGTCCACGGCGTCAGCGCCAGAGAGGCCAGCGAATACGCCCGCTATCTGCTGGCGCACGTTGGCCTTGAGCCGGCGCGCTTTGCCGACCGCTATCCCCATGCGCTCTCCGGCGGCCAGCGGCAGCGGGTGAATATCGCCCGCGCGCTGGCGATGAAGCCGCGGCTGGTGATTCTTGATGAAGCGGTGTCGGCGCTGGATAAATCGGTGGAAGCTCAGGTGCTGCAGCTGCTGCAGGAGCTGAAGCGGACCCTCGAGCTGACCTACGTATTCATCAGCCACGATCTGCACGTGGTGCGCTGGCTGTCGGATCGGATCCTCGTCATGTACCTTGGCGAAGTGGTGGAGATCGGCCCGGCGGAGCAGCTGTTTACCGCCTCCGCCCATCCCTATACCCGGGCGCTGTTAAGCTCCATGCCCTCCATGGATCCGCAAAACCGCACCCTGACCTCGCCGCTGAGCGGCGATCCCCCCAGCCCCATCGCGCCGCCGAGCGGCTGCCGCTTTCACACCCGCTGCCCGCACGCGAAGGCGGTCTGCGCCGAGGTGAAACCGCGGCTGGAGGCGGTCGGGGAGGGGCACCAGAGCGCCTGCCTGATGGCGCAGCCAGCCTCGCCCTGGCATCAGAGCATCCCCCTTAAGGAGGTCAGCCATGTCGCATAACGCCTTTGTCCATGTGCGCGACCTGCGGGTCGTCTTTCGCCGCGACGGACAGACCATCAACGCGGTCAACGGGGTCTCCTTTGACGTACAAAAGGGGGAGGTGATGGCGTTGATTGGCGAGTCGGGTTCCGGCAAGAGCGTGACCCTGCGGGCGCTGATGCGCCTGCACCCGCCGGGGAGCAGTGAGCTCTCCGGCACCCTGCGGGTGGGGGACGACGCGGTGCTGACGATGAACGCCAGCCAGCTGCGGCGCTATCGCGGCGGGCGCTGCGCGATGATTTTTCAGGAGCCGCTGCTGGCCTTCGATCCGGTCTACACCGTCGGGCAGCAGATTATAGAAGGGCTGCGCCGCCACGAAGGGCTGTCGCGCCAGGCGGCCCGGGACAGGGCGCTGGAGGCCCTGCGCCAGGTGCGCATTCCCAGCCCCGAACGGCGGCTGGAGGCTTACCCGCACGAGATGTCCGGCGGGATGCGCCAGCGGGCGATGATCGCCCTTGCCCTCTCCTGTAACCCGCAGCTGCTGCTGGCGGATGAGCCGACCACCGCCCTCGACGCCACGGTGCAAATCCAGATCCTGATCCTGCTGCGCGAGCAGCAAAAGCAGCGCGGGCTGTCGATCGTGTTTGTGACCCACGATATCGGCGCCGCGGTGGAGATTGCCGACCGGGTGGCGGTGATGTACGCCGGGCGGATCGTTGAGGAGGCCGCCATGAGCGAGATCCTGCGCCACCCGCGCCATCCTTATACCCGGGTGCTGCTGGGCAGCCGGCCGAAAGAGGGGCTCAAGAAAGGCGATGCCCTGCACTGCATTCCCGGCGCGCCGCCGGATCTGGCGCGCTTGCCCCCCGGCTGTGCCTTTGCCGAGCGCTGTCCGCACCGTCGCCCGGTCTGCGAGCAGAGCCTGCCGCCGACGGAGGCCGCAGCGGAGCGCCACACGGTGAGTTGTCACCGCTGGCGCGAGCTGGCGATTGACGCCCACGCGCAGGCCCTGGCCGTCTGACCGACGGCAACACACTCTACAGATGAAGGCCAGGCGCTGATGCCTTATTTCCCACCGCCGGTTGCGCTGGCGGCGACCTTGATGTCAGGAGACCACCATGAGCAGTGATGTACTTTTTACCCCCGCCACCGACACCACCCGCTGGCGCATCAATGGCGACCGCCTGTGGGCGTCGTTAATGGACCTTGCTCAGATCGGCGCCACGCCGAAGGGCGGCTGCCGCCGTCTGACCCTCACCGACCTCGACCGCCAGGGGCGGGACCGGGTGATTGGCTGGGCGCGGGAGGCCGGGCTGAGCGTCACCATCGATAAAATCGGCAATGTGTTTATGCGCCGGGAGGGGCGCAACCCCAGCCTGCCGCCCATCGTCTCCGGCAGCCATATCGACACCCAGCCCTCCGGCGGCAAATTTGACGGCAACTACGGCGTGCTGGCGGCGCTGGAGGTGGTGCGCACGCTCAACGATCGGCAGATTGCCACCGAGGCGCCGATTGAGGTGGTGTTCTGGACCAACGAAGAGGGGTCGCGCTTCGTGCCGGTGATGATGGGCTCCGGGGTCTTTGCCGGGGTCTTCCCGCTGGAGGAGACCTGGGCCGTCACGGATAAAGAGGGCGTCAGCGTCGGCGAGGCGCTGGCGCAGATCGGCTATATCGGCGAGCAGACCCCGGGAGAGCATCCCATCGGCGCCTATTTTGAGGCGCACATTGAGCAGGGACCGATTCTCGAAGATGAAGCGAAAACCATCGGTATCGTGCAGGGCGTGCTGGGGATCCGCTGGTACGACTGCGTGGTGACCGGCCAGGCGTCGCACGCCGGACCCACGCCGATGCGCCTGCGTCAGGATGCCCTGCAGGTGGCGACCCGCATTATGCAGGAGGTGGTCGCCATTGCCGGGCGCAGCGAAGAGGGACGCGGCACTGTCGGCAGCGTGCAGGTGTGGCCCAACAGCCGCAACGTGGTGCCCGGGGAGGTCACCTTCTCCATTGATATGCGCAATCTCAGCGATGCGCTGGTGGATGAAATGGATCGCCAGCTGCGGGCGTTTATCGCGGAGGTTGAGCGGGAGAGCGGTCTGCAGGTGGCCCTGAAGCAGGTGAGCCACTATCCGGCGGCGCCGTTCGATGGCGAATGCCAGCAGGCCATTGCCGATGCCGCGCAGCGGCTGGGCTACCCGGCGCGACCGATTGTCTCCGGCGCCGGGCATGACGCCGTGTATATGAGCTACCTGGCGCCGACTGGGATGATTTTTATTCCCTGCAAGGACGGGATCAGCCATAACGAAATGGAGTATGCCTCGCCGGAGCACGTCGCCGCCGGGGCCAACGTGCTCCTGCAGGTGATGCTCCAGTACGCCCGGCCGGTGTAGGCGCTCCTCCTCCCCGGCGGGGCGACGCGTCAGGTCAGGCGCGGCTCCCGCTCCCTGCGCCAACCCGCTGGCGGCCAAATTTGCGCGAGCCCACCACGCACAGCACCACCCCGAGGGTGACCGCCAGCATCAAGGGGCTAACGGTTTCGTGCAACAGCGCCGCCGACAGACCAAGCCCAAAGAACGGCTGCAATAGCTGGAGCTGGCCGACGGCGGCGATCCCGCCCGCGGCCAGCCCTTTGTACCAGAAGATAAAACCAATCAGCATGCTGAAGAGCGACACATAGCCCAGCGCGGCCCAGGAGGAGGTCGATATGGCGCGCCAGGAGGCGGGCTGAACCATCAGCGAGGCGGGGAGCATCAACGGCAGGGCTATCACCAGCGCCCAGCAAATCACCTGCCAGCCGCCGAGCTCCCGGGTCAGCTTTGCCCCTTCCGCATAGCCGAGGCCGCAGGCGATCACCGCCGCCAGCATCAGCAGATCGCCGCTGAGCGACGCCGCCGCACTTTGCGTCAGGGCGAATCCCATCACCAGCAGGCTGCCCAGCAGCGAAAAGATCCAGAAAGCCCGCCGCGGACGTTCGCCGCCGCGCAGTACGCCGAAGAGGGCGGTCATCAGCGGCAGCAGGCCAATAAACACAATCGAATGCGCCGAGGTGATGCGCTGCAGGGCCAGCGCCGTGAGCAGGGGAAAGCCGATCACCACCCCGGATGAGACGATGATCAGGGGCACAAGCTGCGCCAGGCGCGGGCGTTTCTGACGAAAGCCGACCAGCAGCGCGACGGCAAGCAGCCCGGCGATGGAGGCGCGCAGAAAGGTCAATAACAACGGATCCATATCCTGCACCGCCAGCCGCGTCGCGGGCAGCGAACCGCTAAAAATGATCACCCCCAGTAAACCATGAAGCCATCCGGACCAGGGGCCGGGCGCCGATTTATCCAGTGTTGAATCTACCACGTTAACCTCGCGTTATCTGATTGGGCTGCGCCCGCTTGAGCATCGTCAGCGGCGATGGTAATGTGGCCAATCTGATACAATCAAATTATTGTCATAGATACATTTCACGATGAAAGCTCGATACAAAGCCGTTGTCGACCGATACGCGCAGGCGATCCGCAGCGGGCAGCTGCCCGCCGGCACCCGTCTGCCGACGCACCGTACCCTGGCCGCCGAGGAACGCCTCTCGCTGGCCACCGCCACCCGCGTCTACCGTGAACTGGAGGAGATGGGGCTGGTCAGTGGCGAAACCGGGCGCGGCACCTTCGTGCGGGACCTCTCGCTGCCGCCGGGGCATGGGGTCGACCAGCAGGTGGTGGCCGCCGACGTCGTGGATCTTAACTTCAACTACCCTTCGCTGCCGGCGCAGGGCGATGCGCTGCGCGAGGCGCTCAGGCAGCTGGCGATGGCGGGCGATATTGACTCGCATCTGCGCTATCAGCCTCACGCCGGGCGGCTCGCCGAGCGGGAAATCATCGCCCGCCATTTGACCTGCCGGCACTTTGCGCCGGACGTGGAAAATGTCCTGATCGTCAACGGCGCGCAGCACGGGCTGGCGGTGACCGTTATGGGGCTGTTACGTCCGGGGGATGTGGTGGCGGTGGATGCGCTGACCTATTCGGGCTTCAAGGTGCTGGCGGCGCTCTATCATCTGGAGCTGGCGGCGATCCCCTGTCGGGCCGAAGGGCCGGACCTGCAGGCGCTTCACACGCTGTGCCAGCAGCGGCGGGTGCGGGCGGTGTATACCATGCCGACGCTGCACAATCCGCTGGGCTGGGTGCTCAACGCCGGGCAGCGGCAGGTGCTGGCCGACCTCGCGCGCCAGCACGATCTGCTGATTATCGAAGATGCCGCCTACGCCCGGCTGGTGAGCCGTCCGCCGCCGCCGGTGGTCAGCTATGCGCCGGAAAGAACGGTGTATGTCACCGGATTTTCGAAAAATATCGCCACCGGACTGCGCGTGGGGGTGGTGATTTCTCCGCCGCGCTATCGGCCGGAGATTGAGCGCGCCATCCGGGCCACGACGTGGAATACGCCGACGCTGATAAGCTCGCTGATCTGCGCCTGGATTGAAGATGGCACGGTGGCCCGATTTGAAACGCAGAAACGACAGGATGCGCGCCAGCGGCAGCAGGTGGCCCGCGAGGTGCTCTGCGGCCTTCCCGTTGTGAGTCATCCCGATTCGTACTTCGTCTGGCTGCCGCTGGGCGAAGAGAGCCGGGCCGACCGGCTGGCGAATGCGCTGATGGAACGCCGTATTTCGGTGTCGACCGCCGAGCCGTTCTGCGTCTCCGCCACGATCCCACAGGCGCTGCGCATCGCGCTCGGTTCGGTGCCTTTCGACAGCCTGCGCCCGGCGCTGCTCAACGTGCGCGATGCCGTCGAGTATGAGCAATCCCGCTAACCCATCTGCTCCAGCTGGCCGCGCAGGACTTCCACCCCCCGGGCGATGGCGTCGGGGTTAATGGCGTGGAATCCCATGCGAAAGTAGTTATCCGGCGGCGCGGCGTTGAGAAAATGGCGCGCCCCGGGCTCAATCAGCACGCCGGCGTGGGCGGCGCGCCAGGTAAGCTGTTGGGTGTTGATCTGCGCCGGGGTCTGCAGCCAGAAGGCGTTAGCGTGTTCGCTCCCCGCCAGCGCGCGGCACGACGGCAGGTAGCGCTGCAGGGCGGCGTGCAGGCGCTCCCAGCGCTGGGCGGAGTCGTAATGGTAGCGCCGCAGATGGGTTTCATAATGGCCCTGGGCGAGGAAGTGGGCCATCTGGTACTGAATGTTGGTCGGCGGATGGCGATAGACCAGCCGGCGCAGAGCGCGCGCCTCGTCGATCAGGTCCGGGTCGGCGACCATAAACCCCAGCCGCAGCCCCGGCGACAGCGCCTTTGACAGGCTGCTGACATACACCACCCGGCCGCTGCGATCGCTGGCCTTCAGCGCCGGCAGCGGGTTTTGGGTAAAGTTACTCTCCGAGTCATAATCATCTTCAATGATCACCGCGTCATGGCGGGCGGCATGCTCCAGCAGCTGGCGGCGGCGCGCGCTGCTCATCGCCACACCGGTGGGCACCTGGTGGCCGGGGGTGACATAGTAGTAATCGCAGGGACGCTCATTAAGCACGATCCCCTCTTCATCCACCGGGTGCGGCGCTACCTCGGCGTCGGCGAGCAGAAAGGTGTTGATGGCTTCGCGAAAGCAGGGGTTTTCGACGCCAATGCGCGTGGTGGAAGAGAGCAGCAGCCGTGTCAGCAGGTAGAGGGCGTTTTGCGAGCCCAGGGTGATGAGAATTTCGTCCGGGGCGGCGACAATGCCGCGCTTGGGCAGCACCCGGGTGCGGATCTGCTCGATGAGCATCGGCACATCCTGGTCAATATGGTCGACCACCCACGCCGGATCGCGCACCCCGCCGTGCAGCCAGTTGGCCGCCGAGCGCCAGGTAGCCAGCGGGAACTGTCGGGTATCGGGCTGGCCGTAGATAAACGGGTAGCGGTAGTGCATCCAGCCCGCCGGTTTGAGGATCGACTCCTGCTGGCTGGGGGTCATCTGCAGCCGGTCGCCCCAGCGTGGTGCAGCCGCTTCGCGCTGCGGTGCACTCTCGGCCGCGGGAGGCGAAGCGTCGTGATAGTCGGGATGCAGGTAGTAACCGCTTCGCGGGCGGCTTATCAGATAGCCCTCGTTGACCAGGCTTTCGAACACCAGGGCGGTGGTATTGCGCGAGACGCGCAGCTGGCTGGCCAGCTGGCGGCAGGAGGGCAGCGGGGTGTCGGCGGCGAAGATCCCGCTGAGAATGGCATTCACCAGCGTCTCTCGCACCTGCTCCTGCAAACCGCGGCCAGGCTCAAAATCAACGTGTAACAGGTGACGGATCATACGGGGCTCCTCTGGCAATAACGCATCGCGACCACCCCATAAGCTCAGCAAATTCCATACCACCCTTCCGCCATCTGACACAGCGATGCGGCCCATCTGGCTCTATACGGAATTGCAAAACGCTCCCACATTAAAAACGCATTCAGCCGCCGCGGACCGGAACCTCCCGGCCTCTATTTTGCATAAACCTTTTCGCGTTCTGGAATGAACCCGTCTGGCCCATCCATCAGGGGTGAAATAATGAAAAAATCATTGGCATCAATGTGTCTGAGCGCTGTATTAACGGTTGCTTTTTCTTATCACGCCGTCGCGGCCGATCTGCCGGAAATAGAAAAATCCGGCACCCTGAAAGTGGCGACGGAAGATGATTATGCGCCATTTAACTTTATGAATAATGGTCAGGCCGATGGCTTTAACAAAGATATGCTTGAGGAGTTACGTAAATACGCCAAATTTCATGTCGACCAGAGCATATTACCGTGGACCGGATTATTAGCGGCCGTCTCCACTGGACAATACGATATGGCCTTAACCGGGGCGGTTATTACCGATGAGCGGCTGAAGGTCTTTGATTTCACCCCGCCGTGGGCCTCCGCGCAGCACTATTTCGTCAAACGCGCTGGCGATACCTCGCTAAACACCATTGCCGATCTCAGCGGCAAAAAAGTGGGGGTGCAGGCGGGCAGCGCGCTGCTGGCGCGTTTGCCGGAGCTGAAGGCGATGCTGGAGAAGACCGGCGGCAAGCTGGGGCCGGTGGTGGAGTACCCCTCCTATCCGGAAGCCTACGCCGACCTGGCGAATAAGCGGCTGGATTACGTGATTAACGTGGTGATCTCGGTAAACGACCTGGCGAAAGCCAAACCGAAGGTCTTCGCCAAAGGGCTGGCCGTCTCCGGACCGGGCTATATGGCGTGGCCGATCCCGAAAAACTCGCCGCAGCTGCTGGCCTATATGACCAAGTTTATGAACCACATGAAGGAGACCGGCAAGCTCGCCGAGCTGCAGAAAAAGTGGTTTGGCGAAACCTATGACAACCTGCCCACCGAGGCGATCACCAGCCCGGAACAGTTTCATAAGCTTGCCGGTCTGTAATGTTCCGCGGCGGGCGACCGCCGCCTGTTGCTGAGAAGGAGGGCCTCATGGATGCAATTTCCTGGCAGTTATTAATCGAAGGCGCATGGACGACCCTCTGGATTTCGGCCATCGCTATCGCCTTCGGGGTGGTGGCGGGGCTGCTGATCGCCCTGGTGCGGATGCTGCGCCTGCCGGTTATCGACCAGCTGCTGGTGGTCTATATCAGCCTGGCCCGCGCGACGCCGCTGGTGACGCTGGTGCTGTTTCTGTTCCTTTCCCTGCCCACGATGGGCATTAACCTCGACAAGAACGTGGCCGCCATCGTGGCGCTGACGCTTAACACCTCGGCGTTTAACGCTGAGATCTGGCGCAACGCCTTCCGCACCTTTCCGCGCGAACAGCGGGAGGCGGCGGAATCGGTGGGAATGCGCCGCTGGACCTACTTCCGCTACATCATGCTGCCGCAGATGTGGATCGAGAGCCTGCCGGCGCTGGTCAATGAGATGTCGTTTTTGATCAAAGGTAGCCCGGCGATCGCCGTGATCGGCGTGGTGGATCTCACCCGGGTGACCAACCGTATCTCCTCGGTCACCTACGAGCCGCTGTCGCCGATCCTCGCCGCCGGCCTGCTGTATGTGGCGATCATCGGCTGTTTATTGAAGCTGCAGGGGATTGCGGAACGGAAAGCCAGGCGCCTGGCGCGCTAGCAACGGGAGGTATTATGAATCAGTGGGGCGTTATCTGGTCGGTACGCGATAGCTTTATTGCCGGGTTATTCGCGACCCTCGAACTGTTTATTACCGCCGCCCTCGCGGCCCTTATTATCGGTATTGCGCTGTGTTATTTTAGCGAATATCAAAAGAAAGCCCTTAACCGGGTTATCATTGGTTTCGTCAGCCTGATGCGCGCGATCCCTTTTTTGATCCTCGCCTATCTGCTGTATTACGGACTGCCGCAGATCGGTATTAGCATGGGGCCGTGGACCGCCGGTTTACTGGCCCTGATTATTTATCATGGCGCCTATTTCTTTGAAATATTGCGCAGCCAGCGGCGGGTATTTTCCGGCGGGTATATTGAAGCCGCCATTGCTCAGGGCTTTTCTCGCTATGCCATTTTTCGGCGGATTATTTTACCCAATATCGTCTCTTCCGCCTTACCGCTGATCGGCAATCAGCTGATTATCTGCCTGAAGGACACCGCTTTCCTGAGCATTATTACCGTTCAGGAGATCACCGCCGCCGCCAACAGCGTCCAGGCGACCTATTTTATTCCGTTTAACGCCTTTATCGTCGCCATTGGGCTTTACTGGGCGATCAGCATTCTGCTGGAGCTGCTGATTAAGCGCCTGACCGCCTGGGGAGCCAAAAGAGGAATGAGCCATGCCTGAGTCTATTGCCGTAAGCGTCAAAAACGTCTCCAAGCAGTTCGATAATGTGGAAGTCCTGCGGGATATTAACCTGACGGTGGAGAAGGGGACCGTGGTGAGTATTCTCGGCTCGTCCGGGTCGGGAAAATCCACCCTGCTGCGCTGTATGAACTGGCTGGAACAGCCGGACCGCGGCGAAATTCATATCGGCGGTCAGCGGCTGGGGATTGATGAGCAGCGCGGCCGGGCAATGTCGCACCGCCAGCTGGCGAAAATCCGCGAACGGGTGGGGATGGTGTTTCAGAGTTTTAACCTGTGGCCGCACCTGACCGTGCAGCAGAACGTTAGCGAGGCGCTGCTGCGCGTTAAGGGCATGAAACGAGACGAGGCGCAGGCCATGGCCATGCAGCAGCTGGAGAAAGTCGGCATGGCGCACAAAGCCGATGTCTACCCGATCACCCTCTCCGGCGGGCAGAAGCAGCGGGTGGCGATCGCCCGTTCGCTGGCGATGTCGCCGGAAGTTATCCTCTTTGACGAACCGACCTCGGCGCTGGATCCGGAGCTGGTGAACGAGGTGTTAGGGGTGATGAAAGCCCTTGCCGCCGAGGGCTACACCATGGTGGTGGTGACCCACGAGATGGATTTTGCCCGCCAGGTGTCCAATGAGGTGGTGTTTCTGGAGAAGGGGCTGCTGATTGAGAAGGCGCCGCCGGAGAAGTTTTTCACGCAACCTGACTCCGAACGCGTCAGGCAGTTTCTGCAAAGCAGCCGTTAGACCGGCCTGTGCCCCCTGCCGGCAGCGCCGGCAGGGGGAGCGTCGGGTTTCGCTTAATCCCGGTCGATGGCGAACGGCTGCCACGCCTGGCGCACCGGCATCACCTCCACCCGGTTAATGTTCATATGCGCCGGCAGCGTGGCGATATAAAACATCTGCTCGGCGATATCGCGCGCGCTCAGCGGCGTGGTGCCGCGATAGAGCTTATCCGATGCCGCCTGGTCGCCCTTAGTGCGCACCAGGGTAAATTCGGTCTCGGCAATCCCCGGCGCCAGATCGGTGACCCGCACGCCGGTGCCAAGCAGATCGCAGCGCAGATTATAGCTGAACTGTTTTACAAAGGCCTTGCTGGCGCCATAGACATGGCTGCCGGGATAGGGCCACTGCCCGGCGATCGAGCCGATATTGATAATGCTCGCCCCGGCGCCATGGCGGATCAGCGTCGGCAGCAGAGCGTGGGTCATCGTCACCAGACCGGTGACGTTGGTGTCGATCATCGTTTTCCAGTCCTCCAGGGCCACCTCTTGCGCCGGCAGCGGCGACAGCGCCAGCCCGGCGTTGTTGATCAGGGTGGTGATATCGGCGAAATCGGCGGGCAGCGACGCCACCGCCGCAGCCACCGCCTCGCTGTCGCGAACGTCAAGCTCAATAATATGCACCGGCACCTGGGCGGCGAGTCTGTCCTGCAAGGCCTTCAGTCGCGGATAGCGGCGCCCGCTCAACACCAGCGACCAGCCCGCATCGGCAAACACCTGCGCTGCCGCTTCGCCAAAACCCGAGGTCGCCCCGGTGATAAACACTACGTTGCTCGTTGCCATCTCATTCTCCTGTGCGGTTGTCCCTTCACTATAAAAACGCCGGACGGCAAGGCACAGGGCCAGACGACGGGCGGGGATGTGACACCGTGTCACATCGTTTTGCGCACACTGGCTCTATCCGATTTGCGCGGCCGCGGCCAATGATGAAGTCAACCACTACGACATGAGAGAGGGCAGGGTATGAAGCTGGCAATTCACAACGAGGTCGCGGTAAGCAATGACGAAGTTCGGCAATTGGATCGCGCCTATGTGTTTCATTCATGGTCGATGCAGGGCAATCTCAACCCGCTGGTCATCGCCGGGGCGCAAGGCTGCGAGCTATGGGATTATGAGGGGAACACCTGGCTCGACTTCAGCAGCCAGCTGGTGAACGTCAACATTGGCTATCAACATCCCCGGGTGCTGGCGGCCATGAAGGCGCAGCTGGAGACCCTGGTCACCATCGCGCCCGCTACCGCCAACCTTGCCCGCGGCGAAGCGGCGAAGCGCATCGTCGACCTGGCGCCGGCGGGCTTCAGCAAGGTATTTTTCACCAACGCCGGGGCGGATGCCAATGAGAACGCGATTCGCATGGCGCGGCTGTATACCGGACGTGACAAGGTGCTGTCGGCCTATCGCTCCTACCATGGCAACACCGGCAGCGCGATCGCCGCCACCGGCGACTGGCGCCGGGTGCCGAATGAGTTTTCCCGCGGCCATGTGCACTTCTTCAATCCTTACCTTTACCGCAGCGAGTTCAACGCTGCGACCGAGGAGGAGGAGTGCCAGCGCGCGCTGGCCCATCTGCGGCGGATCATTGAATGCGAGGGGCCGACGGCTATCGCGGCGATCCTGCTGGAGTCCATCCCCGGCACCGCCGGGATCCTCGTGCCGCCGGCAGGCTATATGCAGGGCGTGCGCGCGCTGGCCGACGAGTTTGGCATCGTGCTGATCCTCGATGAGGTGATGGCCGGCTTTGGTCGTACCGGCAGCTGGTTCGCCTTCGAACAGGATGGCGTGGTGCCGGATCTGGTGACCTTTGCCAAGGGGGTTAACGCCGGCTACGTGCCGGCGGGCGGGGTGCTGATTAGCGAGCCGATTGCCCGCTATTTTGACGATCACTTCTTTGCCGGGGGGCTGACCTACTCCGGCCATCCGCTGGCGATGGCGGCGATTGTCGCCACCATCGACGCGATGAAAGAGGAGAAGGTGGTTGAGAACGCGGCCTATATCGGCAACGAGGTGCTGCGCCCCGGTCTCGAGGCGCTGGCGGAGAAGCACGCCATTATCGGCGAGGTGCGCGGTCGCGGCCTGTTCCAGGCGCTGGAGCTGGTGAGCAGCCGTGAACAAAAAACGCCGTTGACCGCCGCCGACATGGCCGCGATCAAAGGGGCCCTGACCGAAGCCGGGCTGCTGGCCTTTGTGGTGGAGAACCGCATTCATGTGGTACCGCCGTGCACCATTACTGCTGAGCAGGTGGCGCAAGGGCTGGCGATTTTTGATGCGGTCTTCGCCCGCTTTGCCAGCCTGGCGAAGTAGGGGAGGGTAGCGGAAGCGACCGCCGGACGGTTCCCTTTCCCTCCGGGACAGGGCCACGGGGAGGGGAAGCGCTGCCGTGTGGTTTTTTATGTTATCTGTGGCTTCAGCGTAGTTTGCGCTCCCGGCTAATCGTCTGCGTTATGTCAATTCCGGGCAGATTGCGCTCCCGGTTAATTTTCTGCGTTATGTCTCTTACGGCG
>NZ_JBEAJL010000085.1:0-65876 GCF_040065275.1 Klebsiella sp. JB_Kp042 | reverse complement strand
GCGGGTACGGCGTCTGATGTATATCGCCCGGCGACGCTGCGCTTGCGCGGGCCTGCGCTGTTTGAGCCTGCGGGAGGACCCGTAGGCCGGATAAGGCATTTATGCCGCCATCCGGCACAACCGCGGGTACGGCGTCTGATGTATATCGCCCGGCGGCGCTGCGCTTGCGCGGGCCTACGCTGTTTGAACCTGTGGGAGGACCCGTAGGCCGGATAAGGCATTTATGCCGCCACCCGGCACAACCGCGGGTACGGCGTCTGATGTATATCGCCCGGCGACGCTGCGCTTGCGCGGGCCTGGGGGTCAATGAAACGTCTGCGCAAACGCAGTGAAGAAAGGTATTACTCGGCGGCGGTTTTTCCTTTGCCGGGCAGCCTGAACGCTTCGCCATAGGGCTTCGCAATGCCCATGCGATACTGCGTCTCCTTTGCCGCCTGGTGGAGATCAGCGAACTCCTCTTTCGGCGCCGGCGGACGTTGCGCCTTTTTCAGACACTGATTGCGATGATGACGGATCCACTCTCGGTCCTCATCGTCCAGGCAACGCTGCATCACCTCAATCCATCTGGATGCCGCCCGACGGTAGAACCCACAGGCTTCTAACCGCTCCGCAATACTGTCCCTTATTCTCATCCACCTCGCTCCTCTGATGCTTTCACGATATCTCATGGTATTCCGACGCGTGAGTCGGAATACCATGGTAGATTTAATTTATGACAAAACTATTCCTCTGCGGCGCAAGGAATATAATCATTATAATAATCGCTGTGCATAGCAAACCGCCATGGCGGTAATTACTTCCAAAGAGCTCCGGAATTATATGCCGGGCGCCGCCCTGGATACCGACTGGTATCGACGGTTGTACCTATCAATATCTATTTAATTTATTACATTTCCATCGTCACATACCTTGCGATATCACCTGTTCCCTGTACAACCACGCCTTATGGCGATCGACCGGACTGGTCCAGCAGTTTATTTTTGAAGATAAATAAGCAGGCTTCATTAAAATTATCTAACCCCAGTCGCTCATAAAGCGCGGTCCGCTTGCGGTAAAGGCCTTTTAGCGAAGTATTCAGATTCACCGCCACCTCCTCCATTGTCATCCCCGACCCAAGAAAACGCAGCATCAGCTGCTCTGTCATACTTAAGCGCAGATTGTCGAACCACTCTTTGGTCAGCCGCTTGCTCTTCATCTCCAGAAAAAGTCCAAATAAGGTCGCCATATCAGCGGGTGATAATGACATGTTTAAAAACGATTTCAGACTGAGTAAATGCTCTTCCCGATGGCGCATATCGAGGACAATACAGCATATTCGCTTTCTGGATTGTGCCGCCTCCATGACCAGATAATCGTAATGACAAAGCGGCGAACGGCTATCAACCAGCAGAGAGAGTTCATCAACCTCATTATCTAAAATCGTTTTTCCGCTAGAATCTAACTGAATGATATCAGGAAAGAAATTCTTAACTCCTTGAAAAAGATAGTGATCCTGGGTAACTAATATCATTGAATTTGCCACAAGTCTTCCCTTTAACATTTAATCAACAAATTCTCGTCAACCAGACGTTTTCCTTGCCCCTGGGGAACGCTCCGCATGGCGTTAAAAATAACGAGATCTGTGATTTATCATTAGCGCGGCATCTGAATCTGGCTGTGAAAAACCTCCCTGGGTGCGGACAGAAAATAAACGGATTAATTATAAATAAAAAAATCCCACAGAAAAGATGCTTTTTTTGCTATTGAGAATTTTTGTCAGAAATCATCTTAAATATCCATGAAAAACCTTTCTCTTCACTGCAATATAAGCCACGCAACAAAATTAAAACAAAATTTCAGCCAACTTCATTTTTTATTTATTTCAGTAAGTTAAAGGAACTCGCTTCAACATGGCGATTCGAATCAAACCATTTTTACAGATTTATCTTAAAACGCAGTTCGTCATTTAACCATATTTATCCGCTGCGGTATCGGGTATAAATTATCCATTCAATTATCCACAGGAGATATGTTTATTACTTTGCAATAAGTCATTCACCCGCAGTGCCAGTCAGCTAAATGGGACCATCCTCATCCTTTAACTCACCGTCAAAGGACGGTCGTGTTGTGCAATGGATTCTTGATGAACATATGGCAAATAGAAATGGAAAGATCACCTTATTCAAATACGTTATTGTTTAATCGCAACACGAAACTCTCGCTGTCAATCGGTGTGCTTTTGCTCTTCCCGACGCTGGTTCAGGGAGCGGACTCGCTCTATGACCAGCAGATCCTGCAAGCGCGTCAAGGCCAGTACGCCCCCTTTCTCTCATATCTTCAGCAATACCAGCTGCGGCATGCCTTAACCCCTTCTCAGGTTGCAGACTGGCTGCAGGTAGCCCTCTGGGCCGGCCAGGACGACGAGGTGGTGAAAGTCTGGCGACGCTATCAGGTCTATATGCCGCTTCCCGCACGGGGCACCGCCGCCGCGGCGCAGGCGATGCGCAACCAGAAACAGTGGCAAGCCTCGCTCCTCCTCTGGCAGCAGGCTCTCAGCCAGGCCCCCGACAGTGACGACTATCGTATCGGCTATATCAAGACGCTGGCCGATGCCCGCAAGGACGGCGAGGCGCTCAGCGAAGCGCGTCGCTTGGTGGCGGAGCAGGCGAGCATTGCCCACCTGCAGACCCTCTCTTATGTCTACCTGCGGCTTGGCAAGAGCTGGGACCAGCTGCTGGTGGACACGCAGATCCTCGATCGCGAACCGCAGAATAAAGCCGCGCTGGCGAGCCTGATGGCGACCCTGACCCGCAACCGGATCGACTCCCCCGCCCTCGGCCTCGCGAATAGCGTCGAACTGACGCCCACGAAAAAGCGCAACCTGCAGCTGAACGCCGCCGCCGAACTGGTGCGCCTTGCCGATACGCCTTCTCGTGAAGAAAATGCGCGTTACGCGCTGGCCCGCACGGCGCTGGCGCAATACGACGCGATGATCGCCGCCTGGCGTCCCGACCCGCAGGCCGCCCCGGACATCACCCGGGCGCGCATTGACCGTCTGGGCGCGCTGTACGCCAACGCAGACTACGCGCAGGTTATTCGCGAATACCAAAGCCTGATGGCGCAGCAGCAGGCGGTTCCCGACTGGGCCATCGGCTGGGTTATCTCCTCTTATATCGCGCTTAAGCAGATTGAGCCCGCGTTGACGCTTATTCATCAGCATCCCTCGTGGCTGACGAGCCAACAGAATGAAGAACATGAGCTTTTCTACGCCCTGCTGGACACCGCTCAGTACCCGGCGGCGCAGCGGTATGTCGCCCGACTCACCCGGAATGCGCCCTATATCCGTCATCTCTACGGCTCGCCGACGCCCCAGCCGAACGACGACTGGCTCACCGCGCAGTCGCTTAACGTGCACTATCTCTCCGCCACCAACGCCCTGCCGCAGGCCGAAGCCCGCATGCAGCGCCTGGCGGCGACGGCCCCCGGCAACCAGGGGCTGCAGATCGACTATGCCGCCCTGCTGCAGGACAGAGGGCTGCCGCGGGCAGCCGAACGCCAGCTGAAAGCGGCGGAAGCCCTGGAGCCCGCCAGCCTGCAGCTGGAGCGCCAACAGGCCTGGGTCGCCCTCGATCTGCAGGAGTGGCGGCAGATGGATCTGCTGACCGACGACGTTATCGCCCGCTCGCCACGGGATCTGAATACCCAGCGCCTGGCCAGAGCCCGCGAAATCCATCATTTCTCCGAGCTGCGCCTGAGCGTCGGCAAAGGGCTGCATTCCGACAACCCGGTGAGCGGTACCCACGACCTCAGTTTTGAGACGGCGATCTACAGCCCGCCGATAGCCGACAGCTGGCGATTGTTCGGCGGCCACCGCTTTGCCCAAGGCAATTTTGAAGAGGGGAAAGGCAGCCGTCGCCAGCTGTTCGCCGGTATTGAATGGCGTCCGCGCGACGCCTGGGGAGAACTTGAACTCTCCAGCGTCAATTTTCACGGCGAGAATAAGCCCGGCGTCCGCCTTTCCGCCGCGCACGACGTCAACGATCGCTGGCAGCTGGGCGGCGAGCTGGAGCGGATTTCGCAGCAGACGCCGCTGCGCGCGTTACGCAACGGCGTCAGCGCCAACCGCGGCGAAGGCTGGCTGCGCTGGTATCAAAACGAGCGCCGGGAGTACCGCGTCAGCGTGGCCGCCAGCCGCTTTACCGACCACAACCGTCGTCAGGAGTACACCCTCTCCGGTAAAGAGCGCCTCTGGCAGACCCCGTGGCTAACGCTGGATCTGCAGCCCGGTCTGTCGGCCAGCGCCAATAGCCGCACCGACACCGCGTATTACAGTCCGGCCCGCGACCTCGCGGCCACCGCGGCGCTGGCGGTCGATCACACGCTTTACCAGCGGTATGACACCGTCTGGAGTCAGCAGCTGCTCGCCGGCGGCGGCAGCTACTGGCAAAAAAATCACGCCGCCGGCGCGATAACGACGCTGGGCTACGGGCAGCGTCTGCGCTGGAACAACCTCGTCGACGCCGGGGTGATGCTGAACTGGGATAAACGCCCCTACGACGGTAAACGTGAAAACAACCTCGCTATCACTGTTGATGCAAACATACGGTTTTAAGGATGACCATGCTGAACACGACCCTGCGCAACGGCCTGATGCTTCTCGGCTGGCTGTGCCTTATCTTCAGCGTGCGTGCTGAGGAGGTCCCCTTCCTCGCCCCGCAGCAACGACCCCAGCTGGAGGCCAATAACCCCTGGCCGGCGGATCGCTTTCTGGTGCTGGCCTATCATGACGTCGAAGACGACGCCGCCGACCAGCGTTACCTTTCGGTGCGTACCAGCGCGCTTAATGAGCAGATCGCCTGGCTGCTGCATCACGGCTACCATGCCGTGAGCGTTCAGGACATTCTGGACGCGCATCATGGCCTTAAGCCGCTGCCGCCTAAGGCTTTTCTTCTCAGCTTCGACGATGGCTATAGCAGTTTTTATACTCGCGTCTGGCCGCTGCTTAAAGCCTGGAACGTTCCGGCGCTGTGGGCGCCGGTGGGCAGCTGGGTGGACACCCCCGCCAACCAGCCCGTTAATTTTGGCGGCCTGATGACGCCGCGCGATCGCTTCGCCACCTGGGAGATGGTGCGCGAGCTTAGTCGCTCGCCGCTGGTGGAGATCGGCGCGCACACCTGGGCCTCGCACTACGGCCTGCCGGCCAATCCGCAGGGCAGCCGCGAGCCCGCCGCCGCTAACCGCGGCTGGGATAAAACCACCGGCCGCTATGAAAGCGACGCGCAGTTTACCCGGCGAATAGCCGATGACGTGCAGAAAGTGACGGCGAAAATCCACGACGTCGCCGGGAAAGCGCCGCGCGCCTGGGTGTGGCCCTACGGCGCCGCCAGCGGCAGCACCCTGGCCATCGCCAAACAGCAGGGGTATCAACTGGCGTTTACGCTGAACGACGGCCTGGGCAACGTGAAGGATCTGGATAATATTCCGCGCATGCTGATCGCCGGTAACCCGTCGATCAAGGCCTTTGCCAACGCAGTGGCGCAGATTCAGGAAGCCGATCCTGTTCGGGTGATGCATGTGGATCTGGACTATGTCTATGACCCCAATCCCGTCCAGCAGGCAAAGAATATCGATAAGCTGGTGCAGCGCGTCTATGACATGAAAATCAGTCACGTCTTTCTGCAGGCCTTCTCCGACCCGCAGGGTGACGGCACGGTCAAGTCGCTCTATTTCCCCAACCGCTGGCTGCCGATGCGCGCCGACCTGTTTAACTTCGTCTCCTGGCAGCTACAGACCCGCGGCGGGGTGAAGGTTTATGCCTGGATGCCGGTGCTGGCCTTCGATCTCTCGTCCGATCTGCCGCGCGTTCAGCGCTGGGATCCGCAAACCGGGAAGGCGTTACTTGCCCGTCAGCCCTATGTCCGCCTGTCACCCTGGGATCCCCGGGTTCGCCAGCAGATCACCGACATCTATGAGGATCTGGCCCGACACGCCAGCTTCAGCGGGATTCTGTTCCACGACGACGCCGTGCTGACCGATTTTGAAGACGTGAGCCCGGAGGCGGTCGCCGCCTGGCGGCAGAGTGGCCTGGCGCACGATGCCGGCCCGGTGCCCCAAAGTCCGCAAGAGCGCCAGGCATGGATGCGTTTCAAAAGCCAAACCCTGACCCGCTTCACTCTGCAGCTGCGCCAGTCGGTGCAGGCCATCCGCGGCCCGCAGGTAAAAACGGCGCGTAATCTCTTCGCCCTGCCGATCCTTGAGCCGCAGAGCGAAGCCTGGTTTGCGCAAAATCTGGATGACTTCCTTGCCGCCTATGACTGGACGGTCCCCATGGCGATGCCGCTGATGGAGTCCGTGCCGATTGACGCCAGCCAGGCCTGGCTGACGCGGCTGGTGCAGGCCGTCGCCCTCCGCCCGGGCGCGCTGAAGAAAACCATCTTTGAGCTACAGGCCAGAGACTGGAACCGACGCCAACGCAACGCCATTCCCGACCAACAGCTGGCGGACTGGATGCATTTGCTGCGGCTAAACGGCGTCAAAAACTACGGCTACTACCCAGACGATTTCATTAACAATCAGCCAGATATCTCCCGTATCAGACCGCAATTTTCTTCCTGGTGGTACCCTGACCATGACTGATCGCATTATCGCATTGTGCATTTTATGCCTCGTTTTCGGGCTGCCGTTAGGCGTCGCAGCGGCGTTTACCGGCGAGCTTATCCTCGACTTTGTCTTTTTCTGGCCGCTGTTTATGTCGGTGCTATGGATCACCGGGGGTTTGTACTTCTGGTTCCAGCTGGAGCGCCACTGGCCGTGGGGGGAGGATACCCCGCCGCCGTCGCTGCCGGGCAATCCGCTGATCTCGATCCTGATCCCCTGCTTTAACGAGGAGAAAAACGCCCGGGAGACCATCAGCGCGGCGCTGGCCCAGCGTTACGCCAACCTCGAAGTGATCGCGATTAACGACGGCTCTTCGGACAACACCGCCCAGGTGCTCCAACAATTGGCGCAGGAGGAGCCAAGGCTGCGGGTGATCCACCTGGCCGCCAATCAGGGAAAAGCGGTGGCGCTCAAAGCGGGCGCCGCCGCCGCGCGCGGCGATCTGCTGGTCTGCATCGATGGCGACGCCCTGCTGGACCGGGATACCGCGGCCTGGCTGGTCGCCCCGCTGATCCACTACCCGCACGTCGGGGCGGTCACCGGCAATCCGCGGATCCGCACCCGATCCACGCTGATCGGCCGCATTCAGGTAGGGGAGTTCTCGTCGATCATTGGCCTTATCAAGCGGACGCAGCGGATCTATGGCCGGGTCTTTACTGTCTCCGGCGTGATCGCCGCCTTCCGGCGTCAGGCTCTGGCGGACGTCGGCTACTGGAGCCCGGATATGATCACTGAAGATATTGATATCAGCTGGAAGCTTCAGCTCCGCCACTGGGACATCTTTTTCGAGCCGCGGGCGCTGTGCTGGATCCTGATGCCTGAGACCCTCAAAGGGTTATGGAAGCAGCGTCTGCGCTGGGCCCAGGGGGGAGCCGAAGTCTTTCTGGTCAACCTGCGCCGCCTGTTTCACTGGCAGCATCATCGGATGTGGCCGCTGTTTCTGGAGTATGCCTGCTCCACGCTGTGGGCCTTTGCCTACGCGGTCACCATCCTGCTGTTTATCCTCAGCCGCCTGATGCCATTGCCGGACAACCTGACAGTGCACAGCCTGTTTCCGCCTGAGTTCACCGGCATGCTGCTCGGCCTGATGTGCCTGCTGCAGTTCGTCGCCAGCCTGTATATCGAACGGCGCTATGAGAAAAAGGTCGCCAAATCCCTGTTCTGGGTGATCTGGTTCCCGATGGTTTACTGGATGATCGGCCTGCTGACCACGCTGGTCGCTTTTCCGAAAGTGATGTTGAAACGTCAACGTTCCCGCGCGCGCTGGGTGAGCCCGGACCGGGGAAAAGGAAGCCTGCGATGAATGAAAATACGCTCATCTTAACCGAACACCGCGTGCTGCCCCGGCTGGTGGACGCCGGCTTAACGCTGCTGGCCTGGCTCGGTTTTCTGTTCTTTCTCTACGCCAATTTGCTGATGCAGTTCATCGCGCCGCCCTCCCCGCGCTGGTCATCGTTGATGGACTCCCTGAATACGGCGCTGGTGTATTTATTGATTGCCGCGCTGAACGGCTGGTTGCTGATCCTCTGGTACCACTATAACCGACGCCGCGCCCATACCCGGCGTCACACCGCGGTGCTTACCCTGCGAGATGAGGAGCTGGCCAGCAGCTTTAACGTCGCCCCGCAGATCATCTCCGAAATGAGTCGCTATAATTTGCTGACCGTTTACCACGATCACATTGGCCAGATTATTGATTTAAAAAGCCACGCGCTGCCGCCGCCCGAGGAGAGGGATCAGGAATGATAGCAGGGCCGCCCCCGGCGGCCCTGACTGGGTAACGACGCCGCCGATCAGCCGCCGGCCTTTTTAATGGCGGCTTCGAGCGAGGCTTTATCCGCCAGCCCCGGGAAGACGGTGATGCTGGCTTCCGTGGCGCCAGTAGTCGGCATCACGATCACGCCCGGCGTGCCGCTGAGACCAATCTCCTGCGCCAGGTCGTTAATGCTCTGCAGCACCGGTTCGACGTCGGTGGCCTTCTTCGCATCAAAGCCGGCTTTCTTCGCCTGCTGCTGGATATCCGCCGTCGTCAGCTTGCCTTCGTTATGTCCGGTGGCGTAGATCCCGTTATGGTAGGCCAGATAGGCATCCGCCCCTTTCTGCTGATAGATCTGCAGGCCGGTTTTCGCTGCTTCCAGCGAGCTTTCCCAGCGGCCGCCGAAGATAGGCCACTCTTTAAAAGCGAAGCGGGTCTGCGGATGCGCTTTAATCACCTGCTCCATCACCGGCGCCAGCCGACTGCAGTAGACGCACTGGTAGTCAAAGAACTCAATCACCGTGACTTTGCCGTTGGCCGGGCCGTAGGTCGGGGTATTTTTATCCTGAGTCAGCAAGGCGGCATTCTTCAGCACCGCCTGGGTGGCCGCGCTGGCCTGCTGCTCAGCCTGAATTTGCTGCAGTTTCTGGCTTGCCTGCAGGAGAACTTCCGGGTGGGCGACCAGGTAATCGGCGGCGATTTTGCCGATTTGCGCCTCCTGTTCCGCGGTGAAAGTCGCCGGCGCGTCAGCGGCAGAAGCCATCGCCGGCAGTAAGACAGCGCTCAGCAGGGCGACAGAGAGATATTTCTTGTGGCCAGACATAGTGGGGATCCTTGCGATAAGTGAACAGCAGGTGAGTCTGTATGACAAAATATCACCCTTTTTCGCCGAAGCCTTGCCCGTCGGCGCGTTGATTCGTAACTTTATTTTTCAGGCTCAGGTTTCCCGCGCGACGGCGCGGACCGGCGCCAGTGGTCAACGCTCCCCGGGCGGAGCCCCCGGCGCAACGGCTTTTCGTGGTATTTATTTCAGGTGGTTTCTCTCGATATGTATGCGTTTCTTCAACAATGGGACATGGCGGTGATTATGCTGCAGATTGTCGCCATCGACTTACTGCTGGGCGGCGACAACGCCGTGGTGATCGCCATGGCCTGTCGCAAACTGCCGCCACAAAAACGCACCAAAGCGATCGTTATCGGCACCGTAGGCGCCATCCTGGCGCGCATCCTGCTGCTGGCGATCGCCCTGTATCTCCTGTCGCTGCCGTGGCTGAAAATAGTCGGCGCGCTGCTCCTGATGTGGATTGGCATCAGGCTGGTCAGTAATGAGGAGGACGAGAGCGAGGTTGCCAGCTCCGGCAGCCTGTGGCGCACCGCAGTCACCATCACCGTCGCCGATGTGATCATGTCGCTGGATAACGTGCTGGCGGTGGCCGCCGCAGGCAAAGGACACATTGCGCTGGTCGCCCTCGGCGTGGCGATCAGCATTCCGGTTATCGTCGCCGGCAGCAAGCTGGTGCTGGCCCTGCTCACTCGCTTTCCCGCGGTGGTGCTGCTGGGCGGGATGCTCATCGGCTGGATTGCCGGGTCAATGCTGGTCAGCGACCCTACCCTTCGCCAGCTGTTTCCCACCGCCGGCGACGGCATTGCGCGCCTGGCCGGCGCCATCGGCGCGCTGCTGGTGCTGTTCGCAGGCTGGCGCCGTCGTCCGCGGCCGCAGGTGAAAGACTAGCCGCGCCCGCGACGCCGTTGACCCCGACGGCGTCAAGTTTCCGCCACTTTTCTTCCCCTTCAGGGCGCATTTGCCCTACGCTTTATACAGACGCCTGATCCAGGGAATATGTAACCACCGCACTGAGCATAGATGAGATAACAGCATGGAATTGAAGGATTATTATGCCATTCTCGGGGTGCAACCAACCGACGATCTGAAAACCATCAAGACCGCCTACCGCCGCCTGGCGCGCAAATACCACCCCGACGTCAGTAAAGAAAACGATGCCGAAGCCAAATTTAAGGATCTCGCCGAAGCCTGGGAAGTCCTGAAAGATGAGCAACGGCGCGCGGAATACGATCAGCTCTGGCAGCATCGCAACGATCCCGGGTTCGGTCGCCAGCAGCAGACCCACGAGCAGAGCTACAGCCAGCAGGATTTCGACGACATCTTTTCCTCCATGTTTGGCCAGCAGGCGCATCAGCGTCGCCGTCAGCACGCGTCGCGCGGCCACGACCTGGAGATCGAGGTCGCGGTGTTCCTTGAAGAGACGCTGGCTGAGCAGACCCGCACCATCAGCTATAACCTGCCGGTGTATAACGTGTTCGGCATGATCGAAAGCGAGACGCCGAAAACGCTGAATGTGAAGATCCCCGCCGGGGTGGCCGATGGACAGCGCATCCGCCTGAAAGGCCAGGGGACGCCGGGCGAAAACGGCGGGCCGAACGGCGATCTGTGGCTGGTGATCCACATCGCCCCGCACCCGCTGTTCGACATCGTGGGACATAACCTGGAGATCGTCCTGCCGCTGGCGCCGTGGGAGGCCGCGCTGGGCGCCAAAGTCACGGTGCCCACCCTGAAAGAGAGCATTCTGCTGACGGTGCCGCCGGGTAGCCAGGCAGGGCAGCGCCTGCGTATCAAGGGCAAAGGGCTGGTGAGCAAAACCCACACCGGCGATTTGTTCGCCGTTATTAAAATTGTGATGCCGCCAAAACCAGATGAAAAAGCGCGTGAGCTCTGGCAACAGCTGGCCACCGCCGAAGCCAGCTTCGATCCGCGTAAGACATGGGGGAAAGCCTGATGGCTACAGTAACAGTGACGTTTACCATTACCGAATTGTGCCTGCGTACCGGGGTGTCGGAAGAGGAGCTGACGGAGATTGTCGGCTTAGGCATGATTGAACCGCACCAGCCGCAGGCGGACGCCTGGCTGTTCGACGACAGCGCGGTGACGATCGTCCATCGCGCGGTGCGCCTGCGTAACGAGCTGGAGCTGGACTGGCCGGGGATTGCGGTGGCGCTGACGCTGCTGGATGAGAACGCGCGGCTGACCCGCGAAAATCGCCTGCTGCAGCAGCGCCTGGCCCGCTTTCTCGCCCACGGATAGGGGCGACATCCCGGGTGGCGGCGTACCGTCTTACTGCCGGGTGGCGGCTACGCCTGACCCGGCCTACAAACTAAGCACAGCGCAAGCCGGGGAATTTCCCGGGTCGCGGCGTTCCGCCTTACCCGGGCTACCGGACAGTGTAAACAGTAGCCCGGCTAAGCGCAGCGCAAGCCGGGGAGTTTCCCGGATAGCGCAAACCGCGAATAGCGCTTAGTCCGGCAGCGAACCAGCGAGGTTGCGCGCCGAAACGCTCTCGCTGACCGGCGCGGGCGGCTCCGGCGCCTTAGCCGGGGCGGCCGCTGGGGCGGCTGCCGGGGCGGAAGAGGCCGGCTGGATCTCAAGGAACGAGGCCAGCATCTTGCGCAGCGTTTCCGGTTTAGTGTCTTCCGCCAGCAGCGCCGCCAGCATCGACGGCAAGCGGCTATCGACTTCCCCTAACGCCAGCCCCGCCAGCAGCGCCGTGCGCGACATATCGCCACGGTCGCCGCGATGGTGGGCCTCAATTTTTGCGTCCGCGAAGCGCTCGCTGGCGCTGATATCCGGGCGCAGGTAAATCAGCACTTTTCTGCGTTCCAGAGTCATAGACGCTCCTTAGCCAATAATTTTCAGACCACGCACCAGGGCGAACTGCGGCTCTTCAGCCACCACGAAACGGTCCTCACGCAGGCCCATACGTTCACGAATGGCATCGGCAACCAGCGGCGCGCCGCCGCCAATCACGATGGCATGCGAGTAGCCTTTAAAGCTATCGATAGCCGTCAGGACGCGGGTGGTCAGACGTTCGATGCTGTTAGTGATCACCTTTTTCACCTCAGAAACCGCATCCGGATCGTTGATGTTATCGGTCAGGTACGCTTCGTCATGGCGATTGATAATGATCTGGTCGACGTTATAGCTTGAGGTATCGGTGTTAGCCCGCGCCAGCGCCAGCTTAACGGCGTCGGTCACCAGCGATACGCCCAGCTTCGGGTCGCCGTAAATGCGCGAAACCGAGGTCATCTGCCCGGCGACCATCGAGATATCGAGCGTGGTGCCGCCGAGGTCGATAATCAACACCGAATGGGAGGGCTTGAGTTCATCGCACAGGCTAATGCCCGCCGGAATCGATTCCGGGCGCACGGTGACTTTGGTGATGTTAAACACCACGCCTTTATTCAGCTTAACTTCGCGCAGCAGGCTCTTTTTCTTACGCTCAATGTTATCGAGGCGATATTGCGCATCCTCGTCATAAAATTCAGTCAGCGGCAGCGTCACAACTATTTCGACGTCCTGTGGCTCAAGACCGCTGGTCAGCAGCGCGTGATGGACAGCGATGGAGTTCAACGGGCTGTACTGCCAGTCAATATTATTGGTCGGGAGCGCATCGGGAGTGATCAGGTCGAATGAGTACTTTTCATCATCCACGGTGTAGTTAAAGGGCTTCCCGGAACCGAAGGTGGCAGACCAGCCGCGTTTGAAACTGTTGGGGCTGATATGGGTGAAAGTTTCGCCATCTTGCTCCCACAGCATTTTGATATTGGTTGAACCATCATCGATAAAAATGCGCATTGCATTGCTCCATCACTGAGACAAATAAGAGAAAAATGTAACACCCAAAAAGAGTAGCAAGAGTTAAAAAGCAGCGCAAGAGCACGAAAAAGAGACAATTCTGAGTTTTAATTGAGAACAATTGGAGCAAATAACAACTTCACGAACCTAAAGAGAGAATATTTTGAGAAAAATTAGAGAAATTCGATTTCTCTTTTCGTCCGCTTTCAACGCTCATTTTTGTCCAAAAAAGAGAGCATCCCTCCCCTCTTTCGTCAGCTGTTTTCGAACGCTTTTTACACCTGGTTGGGTACCACAATGGGCCGTTCCGGCTCAGCCACATTTTCCGGTACCCGGCGATATTTATCCAGCAGGTGAATCTGAATGCGACGCAGCATATCGCCGTTGAGCTTGTAATAGCGGAAATAGAGAAACAGCGTCAGGGCAAAAAAGAGCGTCGGCAGCGCAATCATAATCGCCTGCATCCCCAGCAGCGTCTGGGACGACTGGGCCACATTCGGCACATAACCGATGATACCGAGCACGATGGCGATAAACCAGGCCGCGAACGCCGAGCCCGCTTTCACCACCAGCGTCTGCACCGAATAGGCGATACTTTCGCAGCGGATGTTCATCGTATATTCGCCGTAGTCGACGGTATCGGCCACCATAATAACCTGCAGCACCCAGAACAGCGCGGTGCCGATATTCAACAGCACGCCGGCCAGCGAAATCAGCGCGACGTTGTAGACCCCGCTCAGCGCCATCAGCAACAGCACGCCGCAGCCCAGCACCGGCATGATCGAAGCGCCCGCCCACAGAATGCGCCGCGACAGCCCTTTCACCAGCCGCGGAAACAGCACCAACGTCAGCAGGTTCGCCGCGCCGGCGTAGGACATGTAATACGGGAACATCTCCGCGCTGCCAATCA
Source organism: Klebsiella sp. JB_Kp042 (assembly GCF_040065275.1). Taxonomy (NCBI): domain Bacteria; kingdom Pseudomonadati; phylum Pseudomonadota; class Gammaproteobacteria; order Enterobacterales; family Enterobacteriaceae; genus Klebsiella; species Klebsiella sp. JB_Kp042. The sequence goes on along the minus strand of NZ_JBEAJL010000085.1, from coordinate 51,926 downwards.
CGTAGGTAAAGTAGTAAATCGCAAAGCCAGCGATAATATTCGCCGCCGTGTTATAGGCCAGCGCCATGCCCAACAGGCAGGCCAGCTGATCGTTTTTATAGATCAGCGCCACCATCTGGCGCAGTGAGAGATGGCTGGCATCCTCGCTCACGCCGCTATCCGAGGAGTAAACCTCGTGGACGTTACGCAGCGTGACGAGGGTGGAAACCACGAAGAAGGCGATCAACACCAAGGTGAACATCTGGAAACCGAAACCGCGGTCGGCGCCGCCCACGGCGCTGACAAACGGCAGCGTGACGCCGGCAGTGACGAATCCCGCCAGGCTGGCGAAAAAGCGTGGATACGGCACCAGCTGTTCACGTTCGCGTTTATCAAGGGTAATGGTCGGCACCAGCGACCAGAACGGCACATCCATGATGGTGTAGGTGAACCCCCACAGCAGGTAGGTCAGCCACACCCATGCCAGCAGCGCCCCGCCGGAGAAGTGATGGGCGCTGAACAGCATATACAGCACCACCGAGTTGGTTATCGTGCCAATCAAGATCCACGGTTTGAATTTCCCCCATCGCGATCGCGTACAGTTGACGATCCAACCCATGATCGGATCGGCTATCGCATCGAGGATCCTCGCCACCAGAAACAAGGTGCCGACCACCCCAACCGACAGTCCAACAATATCGGTGTAGTAATACATCAGGTACATGTAGACGATACCGATAGCGAAATCTTTACCAAAGGCACCAAATCCGTAGCTGAGCTTTGTTGTCATTGAAATACTCATAGGGTACAGGTCGCTGTCGCCAGCGCCTCCTTCAGTGTTTGATAGAGCATGCAGGACGCCGCCAGGGTCGTTGCCCCCGGCGGCATGAGAAGATTAACGATGCAGCCAGGACGGCAGCCAGTCGCCGTGGCTGGCGATCAGATCGTCCACCAGCGCGTAGATCTCTTCGATCCCCAGCACCGCGGCGGTGTGCGGATCCATCATCGTGGCGTAATAGACGTAATCGCGATTTTCGGTGAGGATCGCTTCCGTGAGCAGCGTCTGCACGTTGATGTTGGTCTGCATCAGCGCCGCCAGATGCGCCGGCAGCGCGCCCACTTTGGTCGGCTGAATGCCGTTGGCGTCCACCAGGCAAGCCACTTCCACGCAGCAGCCCTGCGGCAGGTTGTCGATAAGGCCGTCATTGCGTACGTTGCCATACACCACGCTTGGCTCGCCGGTCCAGATGGCGTTCATGATGGTGCTGGCATACTCACGGGATGGCTTCACCTCGATGCGCTCGCCGCGCTGATAGCTCTCCAGCTCCTGATGCCAGTTGGCCAGTTGCTCGACGCAGCGTTTCGGGTATTCATCCAGCGGCACTTTATAGCGGGCGATAAGGTCCTCGCGGCCCGGCTTGATAAACCATGGCGTGTATTCGGCAAAATGCTCCGATGACTCGGTCACAAAGTAGCCGAGCTTTTTGAACATCTCATAGCGGACAATGTTTTCGCAGCGCGGGTTACCGTGCAGGTTAGGCTTCGGCGCGCGCCCGTCGGCGTAGGCCTGCAGCAGGTCGGGATAGAGGCTGACATAGCTGCCGTCGGCGAGCTTTTTCTCCAGCGAGAGATAGAACGCCATATGGTTAATCCCGGCGCAGCGGTAGCGTAAATCCGCCGGGTTGAGGTCAAGATCGCGCGCCAGTTCTTCCGCCGTTCCCTGCACCGAGTGGCACAGGCCAACCTGTTTAATATGCGGGTAGCGGGCGTACATGGCCCAGGTGTTCATCGCCATTGGGTTGACGTAGTTAAGCAGGGTGGCGTCCGGGCAGACCTCGGTCATGTCGTCGCAGATAGCCCACAGGTGAGGTATGGTGCGCAGGGCGCGCATAATGCCCCCCGGACCCAGCGTATCGGCGATGGTCTGCTCCAGGCCATGGCGTTTACAGACCTCAAAATCGGTGACGGTACAGGGCTCATAGCCGCCAATCTGGAAGGCGACCACAACGAAATCAGCGCCCTGCAGGGCGGTTTTGCGATCGCGATGGCAGCTGATTTCGCCCTTCGCGCCGACGGAATCCATCAGCTTGCGCACCACGGTATGCGACTCTTCCAGCCGGGTGTCATCGATATCCATCAGCGCGACATGCGCCGATTTCAGCGCCGGGCGCTGGAAAACATCACCGAGAATATTTTTAACGAACACCGTCGAACCGGCGCCGATAAAGGTAATTTTTGGGGCGGTCATTACGCTCTCTCCATCTGGTCATTGAACCCTTGCAGAGTGGCACGCCGTTCAGCGTTGCGCTGCCCTGTTCCCACCGGAGCATTCCCGAAAGCTCAGATCGGCCATTAAGCGCCACAAAATCTGAGTTTTCGGGAACAGATTGCGCAAAAAGGAGAGAAAATGGGCCGATTCTTCCGCTAAGCTGTCGTCAGTTCTGGCGAAAAATGCAGCCACTCTGACAATTCAGGAATACGCTAACGATGGAATACCGCTTCACCTCCCTGCCCCCCGATCCCTTTATGTGCAGCAGCGATGAAAAGCAGAGCCGCAGCCCGCTGGCGCTCTACTCTGAGTATCAGCGTATGGATATCGAGCTGCGCCCGCCGCACGCCATGCCTACCAGCCACTGGCATGGCCAGGTGGAGGTCAACGTGCCGTTCGATGGCGACGTGGAATATTTGATTAATAACGAAGTAGTGCGCATAGAGAAAGGCTATATCACCCTGTTCTGGGCCTGTACGCCGCATCAGTTGACCCGCCCGGGGGATTGCCAGCAGATGGCGATCTTTAACCTGCCGATGCATCTGTTTCTCTCATGGCCGCTGGACCGGGAGCTGATCAACCACGTCACTCACGGGATGGTGATTAAATCCCTTGCCGCCCAGCAGCTGAGCGCCTTCGAGGTGCGCCGCTGGCAACAGGAGCTGAACCACGACAATGAACAGATTCGCCAGCTGGCGATCGATGAAATCGCCCTGATGCTGAAGCGGCTGAGCCTCGCCGGCTGGCAGCCGATTCTGGTCAACAAAACCTCGCGCACCCATAAGAACAGCGTCTCGCGCCATGCGCAGTTTTATGTCAGCCAGATGCTGGAGTTTATCGCCGCCCACTACGACCAGGCGCTGACCGTCAATGCCGTCGCCGAGCACGTTAAGCTCAACCCGAACTATGCGATGGGGGTATTCCAGCGAGTGATGCAGCAAACCATGAAGCAGTACATTACCGCCATGCGCATCAATCACGTGCGGGCGCTGCTGAGCGATACCGACAAGACCATCCTGGATATCGCCCTCACCGCCGGTTTCCGCTCCAGCAGCCGCTTCTACAGCACCTTTACCCGCTACGTGGGGATGCCGCCGCAGCAGTACCGTAAACTCAGCCAACAGCGTCGTCACGGTCTGGCCTTGCCGGAGGCATAAAAAATGCCGCCGGGGTTTCCCCAGGCGGCATGATTAGCAGTGAAAACAGTTAGTCGTTGATACGCGGATGCTGCTGCACCAGACGCGACCGTTTTGCCTGCAGATCGGCGATCTCCTGATCGATATCTTCGATTTTTTGCTCGATGTTATCGTAGTGCTCGCCAAGGATTTCTTTCGCTTCCTGGATGTCCGACGCCGCCGGGGTCGCCCCTTTCAGCGGACGGTTAGCGGTCTCTTTCATCGACAGGCCCGTCGCCATACCCACCACCGCGATTACCATCAGGTAGTATGCCGGCATCATCAGGTTCTGAGTGGTTTCCACCAGCCACGCCGCCAGGGTTGGCGTCAGACCGGCAATCAGCACCGAGATGTTAAAGGCGCTGGCCAGGGCGCTGAAGCGGATGTGGGTCGGGAACATCGCCGGCAGCGAGGAGGCCATCACCCCGATAAAGCAGTTCAGCACCACCGCCAGCAGCAGCAGACCGGCGAAGATCAGGCTAGTCACGTTGCTGTTGATCATAATGAAGGCCGGGATCGACAGGGCAAACAGCGCCACGCTACCAATCAGGATAAACGGGCGACGGCCGAAACGGTCGCTAAGCATACCGATAACCGGCTGTACAAACAGCATCCCGACCATGATAGCGATGATGATCAGCACCCCATGGTCTTCCGAGTAGTGCAGGTTATGCGACAGGTAGCTCGGCATGTAGGTCAGCAGCATGTAGTAGGTCACGTTGGTGGAAATCACCAGACCGATACAGGTCAGCAGGCTGCGCCAGTGCTTAGTGGCAATCTCTTTAAAAGAGACCTTCGGCCCGTCCTGCAGACCTTCACGATCGCCCTGCTCCATGGTGTCCACATGCTGCTGGAACGCCGGGGTCTCTTCCAGCGCATGGCGCAGATAGAGGCCGATGATGCCTAGCGGCAGCGCCAGGAAGAACGGGATACGCCAACCCCACTCAAGGAAGTTCTGTTCACCCACTACGCTGGAGATCAGGACCACCACGCCGGCCCCCATCACAAACCCGGCGATAGAGCCAAAGTCCAGCCAGCTGCCCATAAACCCGCGTTTACGGTCAGGGGAGTATTCCGCGACGAAGATCGACGCCCCGGTATATTCACCACCGACCGAGAAGCCTTGCGCCATTTTACACAGCAGCAGCAGGATCGGCGCCCAGATACCTATCGTGGCATACGAAGGAATAAGGCCGATACAGAAAGTACTTATCGACATGATCACGATAGTTATCGCGAGAATTTTCTGCCGACCGTATTTATCGCCCAGCATCCCGAAGAACAGGCCGCCCAGCGGACGAATTAAAAATGGAACGGAGAAGGTACCGAGCGCGGCAATCATCTGCACGCTTGGGTTGGCATCGGGGAAGAAGACTTTACCTAAGGCGTAGGCCACAAAGCCGTAGACGCCGAAATCGAACCACTCCATCGCGTTGCCCAGCGAGGCCGCGGTGATCGCCTTTTTCAGTTTACCATCGTCGATGATGGTCACATCCTTAAGGGTGATGGGCTTTATTTTTTTCCTTTTAAGCATATTTTTCCTCTGCTACTCCGCCTTGAATGCACGTCTCTTCGCCGAATGGCAAAGCCATTCGCAACGTGCGTCAGGAGCGGTGAATTGCTGTGCTCCTCATTTCAAGCGTAGCAGGTTTGCCTGCACTGTCTGCTGACAGAATGTACAACCGAACCTGTTGACGCCTGCTGTGGCTACTGGTGAATAAATGGAGCGGCTCATCGTCATAATTGATGAAATTGACCTGCTCCCCTTTTTTACCCTAACAGTGTTTATATCTGCGATCAACTTCACATAAATTTACCGCCTAATTACAGAGTCCCAGAAAATAAATAAGTTCATTTCCTGCCGTTTGCCCGGAAATTATTTCGTCGGTGTTGTTCCATCTCCGGCGGTTAATTTCAGCAATTATTCGGTTCTTCCCGGAATAGCGCCCCGGCTATTTTTTAGCAAAAAAACACCCGACAAAAGTGGGTGATTGCGCTATAATCATAGCCACTTTCGGCTCTCAGCCGCTGTTTAAAGGACCAACGTCCTGTTTTTCGACGACATCACGAGGAACGTCATGCAACTGCCACACTGCCCAAAATGCGATTCGACTTACACTTATGAAGACAACGGCATGTACATCTGCCCGGAATGCGCCCATGAGTGGAACCCTGCCGAAGCCACGGAAGAAAACGACGTTCTGATCGTTAAAGATGCCAATGGCAATTTACTGGCCGATGGCGACAGCGTCACGGTAGTGAAAGATCTGAAGGTTAAAGGCAGCTCTTCGATGCTGAAAATCGGCACCAAAGTGAAGAATATCCGTCTGGTCGAAGGCGATCACAATATTGACTGCAAAATTGACGGTTTTGGCCCGATGAAGCTGAAATCTGAATTCGTCAAAAAGAACTGATTTATTTCCGGGCAGGCGACGCGATTATTTTCCCCTATCGCCGTCGCCGCTCCCGATATCCTCACTGCCCTTCGCCTCCCTGCGCATCCGGTTATTTATCCCGCCAGCCGCCGCTATTTACGCTGCCGCCTGCAGCACTATTCCCGCCCCATTTTCGCGCTGCCGTCTGGCTCAATCCCGCTGTGGGCGACTACGCTTTACGGGTTACGGTCACTGAGGTATTCACCATGTCCTTAAGTCCCTACCTTGCCTTTGCGGGCAACTGCGCCGAGGCGATCGCCTTCTATCAGCAGACGCTGGGCGCCGAGCTGATGTTTAAAATGACCTTTGGCGAAATGCCGCCTTCGGCGCAGGAAGCCTCTGACGGCTGCCCGTCTGGCCAGAAGATGGCGGATGACGCCATCGCCCACGCCAGCCTGCGCATCGGCAACGGCGAGCTGATGCTAAGCGACAGCGCCTTCGGGCCCGATGTGCATTACGCCGGCTTCACCCTCGTCCTCGATCCCAACGATGTCGCTGAAGGCCAGCGCTGGTTCGACGCGCTGGCGGTCGGCGGGCGCATTGAGATGGCCTGGCAGGAAACCTTCTGGGCCCACGGCTTCGGCAAAGTCGTCGATCGCTTTGGCGTCCCATGGATGATCAACGTGGTCAAACAAGGCTGACCCCGCCAGGGCGGCCTGGCCGCCCTGTCATCCGTCTGGCATTAACTCTTCATCCTTTAGTCATCATCACTTAACAGAACTGCAACATAAACCGGTCAGGATCGGCTCACAACGCGAGGAGGCTCCTCGCCTATGCTGTGTGAGGCTTGATGACCATGCACCTGTCCAGACATCCGACCAGTTATCCCACGCGCTATCAGGAAATCGCCGCCCGGCTTGAGCAGGAGCTGCGCCACCACTATCGCTGCGGCGACTATCTGCCCGCCGAGCAGCAGCTGGCGACGCGCTTCGACGTAAACCGCCATACCCTGCGTCGGGCTATCGACCAGTTGGTTGAGCGCGGCTGGGTACAACGCCGTCAGGGCGTCGGCGTGCTGGTGCTGATGCGGCCGATCGATTACCCGCTCAACGCCCAGGCGCGGTTCAGCCAGAACCTGCTGGAACAAGGCAGCGATCCCACCAGCGAAAAACTGCTGTCGGTACTGCGCCCCGCCAGCGCGCACGTTGCCGAGGCCTTTGGCATTAGCGAGGGCGAGAATGTCATCCACCTGCGCACCCTGCGCCGGGTCAATGGCGTCGCCCTGTGCCTGATTGACCACTACTTTGCCGACCTGCGCTTCTGGCCGGTGTTGCAGACCTTCAGCCACGGCTCGCTGCACAACCTGCTCCGCGATCGGCTTGACGTCGAACTGACCCGGGTGCGTACCAAAATCAGCGCCCGTCGCGCGCAGGCGAAAGAGAGCAAGCTGCTGGAGATCCCCAATATGGCGCCGCTGCTCTGCGTGCGCACCCTCAACAGCCGCCAGGGCGAGCAGGCCGTCACCGAATACTCCGTCAGCCTGACCCGCGCCGACATGATTGAATTCACCATGGAGCACTGAATGCACTTCGATACCGCCACCCGCCAGCGCTGGATGTCCGTGCTGGCCCACAGTGAACCGCAAGATCTTCTGGCACGCATGCACGCCCTGCAGCTGGCGCCGGAGTATGAGCTGATCCGCTCTCCCGAGACAGGCCTGGTGCAGCTTCAGGCCCGGATGGGCGGTATCGGCGACCGTTTCTTCGCCGGCGACGCCACGCTCACCCGGGCGGCGATACGTCTGGCCGATGGTACGCTCGGCTACAGCTGGATCTTAGGCCGCGACCGCCCGCACGCCGAACGCTGCGCGGCCATCGACGCCCTGCTGCAGTCGCCCCGCCATTTTCACAATTTAATGGAAACCCTGATAACCCCGCTGGAAGCGCTACGCAGCGCGCGCATTGAAGCCCGACGCGCCGAAGTCAACGCCAGCCGGGTCGACTTCTTTACCCTGGTTCGCGGAGATAACGCATGACCTTACAACCCGCTTTTACCCTGGCTGTGCAGGATGCCCAACACAGTTTTCGTCGCCTGCTGAAAGCGATGAGCGAGCCGGGGGTGATTGTCTCCCTGCAGCAGTTGCAGCACGGCTGGCAGCCGCTGAACGTCGCCTCCACCAGCCTGCTGTTGACCCTTGCCGATCACGAAACGCCGGTCTGGCTCGCCAGCGCCCTGCATAACGATCTGGTGGGACAGAATCTGCGCTTCCATACCGGCGCGCCGCTGGTGGACCAGCCGCAGCAGGCGGTCTTTGCGGTCGCCAATGACGGCATCAGCGCCGAGCAGCTCAACGTCCTCTCCGCGGGCACCGTCACCGCCCCGGAGACCGGCGTCACGCTGATCGTCCAGCTCGCCAGCCTGAGCGGCGGGCGCATGCTGCGCCTGACCGGGGCAGGCATTGCCGAAGAGCGAATGATCGCCCCTCAGCTGCCGGACTGCATCATTGACGAACTGACGGAGCGCCCGCACCCGTTCCCGCTGGGCATTGACCTGATCCTCACCTGCGGCGAGCGCCTGCTGGCGATCCCGCGCACCACCCACGTGGAGGTTTGCTAAATGTACGTTGCCGTCAAGGGCGGCGAGAAGGCGATCCGCGCCGCTCACGCCTTACAGGAACAGAAACGACGGGGCGATGGACGGCTTCCCGAACTGAGCGTTGACCAGATAAGTGACCAGCTCAATCTGGCGGTGGACCGGGTGATGACCGAGGGCGGCATCGCCGATCGCGAACTGGCGGCGCTGGCGCTCAAGCAGGCCAGCGGCGATAACGTCGAAGCGATCTTCCTGCTGCGCGCCTACCGCACCACCCTGCCGCGGCTGGCGATTAGCGAACCGATCGACACCGCCGGAATGCGTCTCGAACGCCGCATCTCGGCAGTGTACAAAGATATCCCCGGCGGCCAGCTGCTGGGCCCCACTTACGACTACACCCACCGCCTGCTCGATTTTACCCTGCTGGCAAACGGCGAAGCGCCTTCTGTGCAGCAAGCCGAGTGCGACACGCAGCCGACGCCGCACGTCTTTAGCCTGCTCACGCAGCAGGGGCTGGCGAAGGCCGAGGAAGATCGCGGCACACCGCCCGACGATATCACCCGCACCCCGCCGGTCTACCCCTGCTCGCGTTCTTCGCGCCTGCAGCAGCTGATGCGCGGCGATGAAGGCTACCTGCTGGCGCTGGCCTATTCGACTCAGCGCGGCTATGGCCGCAACCATCCGTTTGCCGGCGAGATCCGCAGCGGCTACGTGCAGGTGGAGATTGTCCCGGAAGAGCTGGGCTTTAGCGTCAATATTGGCGAGCTGCTGCTGACCGAATGCGAAATGGTCAACGGCTTCGTCGCCCCGCAGGATGAACCGCCGCACTTCACCCGCGGCTACGGTCTGACCTTCGGCATGAGCGAGCGCAAAGCGATGGCCATGGCCCTCGTCGACCGCGCCCTGCAGGCGGCGGACTATGACGAAGAGATTGCCGGTCCCGCCCAGGATGAAGAGTTTGTGCTGGCCCACGCCGATAACGTTGAAGCCGCCGGCTTCGTCTCGCATCTGAAGCTGCCGCACTATGTCGATTTCCAGGCCGAACTGGCGCTGCTGAAACGCCTGCAACGGGAGAACGAACGTGGCTAACCCACTGACTGGCTATAACTTTGCTTATCTCGACGAGCAAACCAAGCGCATGATCCGCCGGGCTATTCTCAAAGCGGTAGCCATTCCCGGCTATCAGGTGCCGTTCGGCGGTCGCGAAATGCCGATGCCCTACGGCTGGGGCACTGGCGGCATCCAGTTGACCGCCAGCGTCATCGGCGAGAACGACGTGCTGAAGGTGATTGACCAGGGCGCCGATGACACCACCAACGCGGTGTCGATCCGCCAGTTCTTTAAGCGCGTAACCGGCGTCGCCACCACTGAGCGCACTGAAGACGCCACCCTGATCCAGACCCGCCACCGCATCCCGGAGACGCCGCTGGTGGAGGATCAGATCCTGATCTATCAGGTGCCGATCCCGGAGCCGCTGCGCTTTATCGAGCCGCGCGAAACCGAAACCCGCACTATGCACGCCCTGGAAGAGTACGGCGTGATGCAGGTGAAACTGTATGAAGATATCGCCCGCTTCGGCCATATCGCCACCACCTACGCCTACCCGGTGAAGGTCAATGGCCGCTACGTGATGGACCCCTCGCCGATCCCGAAATTCGATAACCCGAAAATGCACATGATGCCGGCGCTGCAGCTGTTCGGCGCCGGGCGCGAAAAGCGGATCTACGCCGTGCCGCCCTATACCCCGGTGGAAAGTCTCGATTTCGACGACCATCCGTTTACCGTTCAGGAGTGGGATGAGCCTTGCGCCATCTGCGGCTCGCGCCACAGCTACCTCGACGAAGTGGTGCTGGATGACAGCGGCCAGCGGATGTTTGTCTGCTCCGATACCGACTATTGCCGCCAGCAGAGCGAGGGGCAGAAAAAATGAGCCAGCCGTTACTTGCCGTCAATCACCTGACCCATCTCTATGCCCCGGATAAAGGCTTCCGCGACGTCTCCTTCGAACTGTGGCCGGGGGAAGTGCTCGGCATCGTTGGGGAGTCCGGATCCGGTAAAACCACCCTGCTGAAGGCGATTTCCGCCCGCCTGACGCCCCAGCGGGGCGAGGTGCTGTACCAGCAGCGCTCGCTGTACGCCATGAGCGAAGCCGAACGCCGCCGCCTGCTGCGCACCGAATGGGGGGTGGTGCATCAGCACCCGATGGACGGCCTGCGTCGCCAGGTCTCCGCCGGGGGCAACATCGGCGAACGGCTGATGGCCACCGGCGCGCGCCACTACGGCAACATTCGCGCCACCGCCGAAAAGTGGCTGCAGGAGGTGGAGATCCCGCCCTCGCGCATCGACGACCTGCCCACCACCTTTTCCGGCGGCATGCAGCAGCGCCTGCAGATCGCCCGCAATCTCGTCACCCAGCCGAAGCTGGTGTTTATGGATGAACCCACCGGCGGGCTGGATGTGTCCGTGCAGGCGCGGCTGCTTGATCTGCTGCGCGGCCTGGCGGTGGAGCTGAATCTGGCGGTGGTGATTGTCACCCACGATCTCGGCGTCGCCCGCCTGCTGGCGAACCGACTGCTGGTGATGAAGCAGGGCCAGGTGGTGGAGAGTGGCTTAACCGACCGGGTGCTCGACGATCCGCATCACCCTTACACCCAGCTGTTGGTGTCGTCGGTATTGCAGAACTGACGCTGTTTTGCCGGGCGGCGGCTGCGCCTTACCCGGCCTGCAGATGCGTTATTCGTAGGCCGGGTCAGCGAAGCGCCACCCGGCAACTCAACCCCGTGAGGGCTAACATGATCCGCGTTGAAAACATTCATAAAACCTTTGTTCTGCACCAGCAGCACGGCGTGCGTCTGCCGGTGCTGGCCGACGCCTCGCTGACCGTTAACGCCGGGGAGTGCGTGGTGCTCCATGGCCACTCCGGCAGCGGCAAATCGACCCTGCTGCGCTCGCTGTACGCCAACTATCTGCCGGACAGCGGACATATTCATATCCGCCACGGCGACGAATGGGTCGATCTGGTCACCGCCACGCCGCGCAAGGTGCTGGAAGTGCGTCAAACCACCATCGGCTGGGTCAGCCAGTTTCTGCGGGTGATCCCGCGCATTTCGGCGCTGGAGGTGGTGATGCAGCCGCTGCTCGACCTCGGGACGCCGCGTGAAGCGAGCGCCGCCAAAGCCGCCCAGCTGCTGACCCGCCTCAACGTTCCCGAACGTCTGTGGCATCTTGCGCCGTCGACCTTTTCCGGCGGCGAACAGCAGCGGGTCAATATCGCCCGCGGTTTTGCGGTCGACTATCCGATCCTGCTCCTCGATGAACCCACCGCCTCACTGGATGGCAAAAACAGTGCTGCCGTGGTCGACCTGATCCACGATGCCAAAGCGCGCGGCGCGGCCATCGTCGGGATTTTCCATGACGAAGGGGTACGCCGTCAGGTCGCCGACCGGCTGCACCCCATGGGAATAACAGCATGATTATCAATAACGTAAAACTGGTTCTCGACGATGACGTGGTCCACGGTTCGCTGGAAGTCCAGGACGGTCGCATTCTCGCCTTCGCTGAAAGCCAGAGCCGGCTGCCGCAGGCGCTGGATGGGGAAGGCGGCTGGCTGCTGCCGGGCCTTATCGAACTGCATACCGATAACCTCGACAAATTCTTTACCCCGCGACCGAAGGTGGACTGGCCAGCCCACTCGGCGATGAGCAGCCACGATGCAATGATGGTCGCCAGCGGCATCACCACCGTGCTCGACGCCGTGGCGATTGGCGACGTGCGCGATGGCGGCGATCGTCTTGAGAATCTGGAGAAGATGGTCAATGCGGTGGAAGAGACGCAAAAGCGTGGTCTTAACCGCGCCGAGCACCGCCTGCACCTGCGCTGCGAGCTGCCGCATCACACCACGCTGCCGCTGTTCGAAAAGCTCATTGACCGCGAGTCAGTGAGCATGGTCTCGCTGATGGATCACTCCCCGGGCCAGCGCCAGTATGCCGATCGCAGCAAGTACCGCGATTACTATCAGGGAAAGTACCATCTGACGCATGACGAGATGGATCGTTTTGAAGCCGAGCAGATGGCCCTGGCCGCCACCTGGTCGCAGCCCAATCGCCAGACCATTGCCGCCATGTGCCGCGCCCGCCGTATCGCCCTCGCCAGCCACGACGACGCCACCGAGGCGCATGTGGCTGAATCCCACCAGTTGGGTAGCGTGATCGCCGAGTTTCCTACCACCCTGGCCGCGGCGCAGGCTTCACGTCAGCACGGGATGCACGTCCTGATGGGGGCGCCGAATATCGTGCGCGGCGGTTCCCACTCCGGCAACGTCGCCGCCCACCAGCTGGCGAACCACGGTTTGCTCGACATTCTCTCTTCCGACTACTACCCCGCCAGCCTGCTGGATGCCGCATTCCGCATCGCCGACGCCGAGGATAACGCCTTCACCCTGGCGCAGGCGATCCGTCTGGTCAGCAAACATCCGGCGCAGGCGCTGGGCCTTGACGATCGCGGCGTCATCGCCGAGGGGAAACGCGCCGACCTGGTGCTGGCGCACCGTCGCGGCGAGCATGTCCACATCGACCATGTCTGGCGCCAGGGAAGGAGGGTCTTTTAATGCCGGGGAAACTGATTTGGCTGGTGGGGCCCTCCGGCTCCGGTAAAGACAGCCTGCTGGCGGCGCTGCGCCAGCGCGAGCACCCGCAGCTGCTGGTGGCGCATCGTTACATTACCCGGCCCTTTAACGCCGGTAACGAAAACCATATCGCCCTCAGCGAACATGAATTTTTTACCCGCGCCGAGCAGCATCTCTTTGCCCTCAGCTGGCACGCCAACCATACTTACTATGGCATTGGCGTGGAGATCGACCTCTGGCTGCACGCCGGCTTCGACGTGGTGGCCAATGGCTCCCGCGCCCATCTGGCGCTGGCGCGGGAACGCTACGGCGAGGTGCTGGTGCCGATCTGTCTCGCCGTCTCGCCGCCGGTGCTGCGCCAGCGGCTGGAGCAGCGCGGCCGGGAAAATGCGGTGGACATCGCCCAGCGTCTGGACCGCGCCGCGCGCTATAAGCCGGACGATTGCCTGACGCTGAATAACGACGGCAGTCTCCGACAATCGGTCGATGAATTTTTCCGCCTGCTGCGCAGCCACGCGGTGCGCGAAGCGGATCCGCTGGTATAAACACAAGGTGACACGATGAGCCTGACCCTCCGCTTAACCGGCACCGGCGGCGCTCAGCTGGTGCCGGTCTTCGGCTGCGATTGCGCGGCCTGCCGCCGCGCCCGCCGTGAGGAAAGCCATCGCCGCCGCCCCTGCAGCGGGGTGGTGACGTTCAACAGCGCAGTGACGCTGCTGGACGCCGGCAGGCCGGATCTGATGGAACATCATCCCGCCGGCAGCTTTCAGCAAGTGCTGCTAACCCACTATCACCTGGATCATGTGCAGGGGCTGTTTCCGCTGCGCTGGGGCGTGGGCGGGCCGATCCCGGTCTATGGCCCGCCGGACGACGCCGGCTGCGACGATCTGCTCAAGCACCCCGGCCTGCTCGACTTCAGCCATACCGTCACGCCGTTTGTGGTGTTTGAGCTGCAGGGCCTGCGGGTGACGCCCCTGCCGCTCAACCATTCGAAGCTCACCTTCGGTTATCTGCTGGAGTCGGCCCACAGTCGGGTGGCCTGGCTCTCGGATACCGCCGGGCTGCCGGACAAGACGCTGAAGTTTTTACTCAACAATCGCCCGCAGGCGATGATCATCGACTGCAGTCATGAGCCGCGCGCGCAGACCCCGCGTAACCACAACGATTTCACTACCGTTCGCGCCCTTAACCAGGCGATAGGCTGTCCGCGGGTGATCCTCACCCATATCAGCCATCAGTTTGACGTCTGGATGATGGATAACCCGCTACCGGAAGGTTTCGAAGCGGGTTATGACGGGATGGAAATCGTGCTGGATTAGGCGTCGGTCTGCTGCGGGGCGATCAATAGTCATCGTCCAGACGACGCTGATCGCTTTCTAACTGGCGGCGATCGCGATCGAGCTGGCGCTGGCGTTCATCCAGCTGACGGCGGCGATCGTCCAGCTGGCGTTGCCGATCGTCATACTGACGCTGGCTGTCACGACTCTGCTGGCGGCTCCCTTGATAGCGCCCGTCATCATAACGGCCATCGTCGTTGTCTCTGTCGTCGTCGTCACTGGAACGGCTACTGCCCGGGTTATAGGCGTCGTTAATGGCTTGCTGAATATTGCCGATCGCGTCATCGATAATATCGGCGCGAGCGGCCAGGCTGGTCAGCGACAGAGTGCAAAAGAGCAGTGCGGTTGCGTAACGTTTCATCGGGGCCAATCTCATCAGAGTCCTGCCGCTACCTTAATCAACGGCATGCCGCCCGGGTAGCGGAGGAATCTCAAATCCTCGCGTACGCCGCGCTCAGCGCCTGCGCCAGCTGGGCGCGGGTAAAGGGCTTACGCAGCCACTCCACCTCCGGCAGGGCCGGGTTCTGCGCCGGGCGCAAATCCTGACCGCTGATCAGCAGTACCGGCAGCGCCGGAAAGCGGCGTCGGGCGGTATGGATCACATCGGCGCCGCTCAGCGCGCCGGGCAGCATCAAATCGCTGATCAACAGGGCGATATCCGGCGAGGCCTCCAGCAGCTGCAGCGCCTCTTCCCCGCTGGCGGTTTCCAGCGTCAGCCAGCCCAGCTGATGCAGCTGCTCGCACAGCGTCTGGCGAACATCCTCTTCATCCTCCAGCACCAGCGCCAGCCGCTCTCCCGCCGGGATGGGTTCGTCTTCCACCGGCGCCACCGCCTTCCCGACCTCGGTCATCGCCCGGGGCAGCTGCAGCCGCACCGTCGTCCCCTGCCC
This sequence comes from Klebsiella sp. JB_Kp042, assembly GCF_040065275.1. Lineage (NCBI taxonomy): Bacteria > Pseudomonadati > Pseudomonadota > Gammaproteobacteria > Enterobacterales > Enterobacteriaceae > Klebsiella > Klebsiella sp. JB_Kp042. The sequence continues at coordinate 36,685 of NZ_JBEAJL010000085.1, read as the reverse complement.
CGGCGCGCTCTCCAGCGCCACCCGGCCGCCCGACTGGCGCACAAAGCCATACACCATCGACAGCCCCAGGCCGCTGCCGCTGCCGGTGGCTTTGGTGGTGAAGAAGGGTTCAAACACCCGGGCTTTCACCGCCTGCGACATGCCGCTGCCGTGATCGATCACCTCCAGGGCCACCATATCCTGCCGCTGGCCGCTGCTGCGAGTGACCCGCTGATTCCAGGTGCGAATTTTGATGACGCCCGCGCGCCCGGCCATGGCGTCGCGAGCGTTCATCACCAGGTTGATCAGGGCGTTTTCCAGCTGGCCGACGTCTATCCATGCCGGCCATGCCGGCGACTGCGCCTCAATCTCCAGGCTCAAGGTCGCCGGCAGGGAGTGGCGCATCAGCTCGCTGAGGTTCTCCAGCAGCGGCGCCATCGCCACCGCCTGGGGATGCAGCGCCTGCTTGCGCGAAAAGGCCAGCAGCCGCTGGGTCAGAAGCGCCCCGCGTTCCGCCGCCTTCAGCGCCCTGGTGAGGCGCGGCGCATCCTGCGCATTCGGCTCCACCAGCTCAAGGCTGCCGATGATCACCGCCAGCAGGTTGTTAAAATCATGCGCCAGGCCGCCGGTCAGCTGGCCGACGGCCTTCATCTTCTGGCTGTGCAGCAGCGCCTCCTCCAGCTCCTGGCGCTTAATCCGATCGATCTCCATCTGGGTGGTCTTCTCTTTCAGCAGCCGGGTGGTGTGCTCCAGCGACGCCGTATTGCGGGCGAAAACGTTAAAGGCGCGCGCCAGTTCGCCCAGCTCGTCGCGCCGCTGCAGGGCCGGCACCGAGACGTTCGGCTCTCCCTGAGCCAGCCGCGACATCGCCCGCGAGATAGCGGTCAGGTTAGAGCCCAGGTTACGGTAGATGTACCACCCGGCGCAGCCGGTGATCGCCAGCGCCAGCAGCGCGGAAAGCAGAATAAACATGCTGATGGAGCGCAGCTCCCGATGGCTCTGCGCCGCCCGCTGTTCGGAGGCTTCCGCCACCCGGGTCACGTACTGATTGATGTCGTCGTTAAGCAGCGCGACCAGCGCTTTGATGTGGTACATGTACCAGCTGATCGTCAGGTCGCTCTCCTCCAGCTGGGCCGACAGCGGGGCAAGTTTCGCCAGCTCCCGGGTGACGTCGGGGAGAACAAACGCCAGCGCGGGATCGGCGCTATGGGCCGGCAGGTCGCCGCGCAGCTGGTCGAGCTGCAGGACGATCGACCGCGGCGTGACGGTATGGATCGCGGCGACGATCAGCCGGTCCATCTCGGCCAGCCGGCGGGGATCGATCGCCCGCTCCCCGCCGCGATCGTTAAGATCGGCGAGATGGCGCAGGTTGCTCTGATTCTGGTAAAGCGAACTCAGCAGCGCATTGCGCTGCAGATGGCGGCGCTGGCCGCGCTCCAGCATCTCCGCCACGCTCTGCTGCAGCGCGTTGCTGCGGCGAATAATACTGGCCACCAGCGCCTGCTCCTGCTGCGCCAGCGGGGCCGCCGCCAGCTGGGCCAGCGAGTGCTTCAGCGCCTGCTGCGTCGCCCGCAGCCGTTCCGCTTCGCTTTTGTACTCCAGCGCGCCCACCACCTGCGACAGGCGCACCGCCGCCGTGGCGACATTCGCCGTGTCCCGCGCCAGATCCATACTGCCGCGCATATCGTTGAGGGTCTGGCGCTGCACCTGCTCCTGCAGCTGGCTGGCGTGGTGAAAGCCGAACACCGCCACGCCGCTCACCAGCAGGGTGACGACCACCATCAGCAGATTAAAGGAGAGCAGGCGGCCACGGGCGCTGGTGAAAAACGGGTGTCGGCGAGCGGTCATAGCAACTCCGGTGAAGGAACGGTCGGCAGATAGGCGTGACGGTGCAGAAAATGACGCCGCGTAACTGTGATCGCGGTTAACTATTTATCACTATGACAAATATGAATGGATTCTGACATCCTGCATTTATTTTCCGGTGGTGGACTGCAGCTATTGTTCTCGCAGACAGGAGCGCCGTGATGACCGCCACCCCGGTACTGGAAATGCGCCATATCGCCAAAGCTTTTGGCAAATTCTACGCGCTGAAGGGCGTCGACCTGACGGTCTGGCCCGGCGAGATCCATGCCCTGATGGGGGAAAACGGCGCCGGAAAAAGCACGCTGATGAAGATCCTCGCCGGCGCCTATACCGCCACCAGCGGCGAGATCCTGATCGACGGAAAACCGCAAACGATCCGCGGCCCCAAGGACGCGCTGGCCGCCGGGATCACGTTGATCTACCAGGAGATGCAGCTGGCGCCGAACCTGAGCGTCGCGGAAAACATTTTCCTCGGCAGCGAGCTGGCGCGCGGTGGCCTGGTGCAGCGCAAAGCCATGCTCAGCCAGGCGCAGGCGGTGATCGACCGTCTCGGCGCCCAGTTCAGGGCCAGCGACCGGGTGATGACCCTGACCATCGCCGAGCAGCAGCAAGTGGAGATCGCCCGCGCCCTGCACCGTCAAAGCCGCATTCTGGTGATGGATGAACCCACCGCCGCCCTCTCCTCGCGGGAAACCCAGCGCCTGTTCGACCTCATCCTGCGCCTGCGCGATGAGGGGATGGCGATTATCTATATCAGCCACCGCATGGCGGAAGTGTATGAGCTCTCCGACCGGGTCAGCGTCCTGCGCGATGGGCAGTATGTCGGCAGCCTGGTGCGCGACAAGCTCAATGCGCCGGAGCTGGTGCGCATGATGGTCGGCCGTCCGCTCAGCGATCTGTTCAATAAAGAGCGCGATATTCCCCGCGGCCAGCCGCGCCTGCGGGTCGAGGATCTGACCGATGGCGGCAAGGTTAAGCCCAGCAGCCTGGTGGTGCATGCTGGCGAAATCGTCGGCCTCGCCGGGCTGGTCGGCGCCGGACGCTCCGAGCTGGCGCAGCTGATCTTTGGCGTGCGCAAAGCCACCGGCGGGGTGATCGAGATCGACGGCGAGCCGGTGGTGATCCACTCGCCGCGCGAAGCCATCGACCATGGAATCGGCTTTCTGACCGAAAATCGCAAAGAGCAGGGCCTGTTTCTCGAACTGGCGGCCCAGGAAAACATCACCATGGCGACGCTGGAGCGCGACGCGACCTGGGGGATGCTCAATCGCCGTAAGGCGCAAACTATTTCCGATGACGCCATCCAGCTGCTGAACATCCGCGTGCCGCACGCCCAGGTGCGCGCCGGCGGACTGTCCGGCGGCAACCAGCAGAAGCTGTTAATTTCGCGCTGGGTGGCGATTGGCCCACGCATTCTGATCCTCGATGAACCCACCCGCGGCGTCGACGTCGGCGCGAAAAGCGAGATTTACCGCATCATGAACGACATGGCGCGCCAGGGCGTCGCTATTCTGATGATCTCCAGCGAACTGCCTGAAGTGGTGGGCATGAGCGACCGGGTCTATGTGATGCGCGAAGGGACTATCGCCGGCGAGCTGCAGTCCGGCGATATCAGCCAGGAACAGATCATGACGCTGGCCACCGGCGTGAACGATTCTCACCTTAAGGCAGGGCAACTATGAGCATACCGAAAGAGACCTCCGCGCCGGTCGCGACATCCGCTTCGGCGAAAAAAATGCTGATGGGCGACCTGATGCAGACCGTCGGCATTCTGCCGATCCTCATCCTGATCGTCGCCGTTTTCGGCTTTATCGCCCCCAACTTCTTCACGGAAAGCAATCTGCTGAATATCACCCGCCAGGCCTCGATCAACATTGTGCTGGCGGCGGGAATGACCTTCATCATCCTCACCGGCGGCATTGACCTCTCCGTCGGCTCCATTCTCGGCACCACCGCGGTGGCGGCAATGGTGGTCTCGCTGATCCCGGAGTTGGCGTTGCTGTCGATTCCGGCGGCGCTGATGCTCGGCCTGCTGCTTGGGCTGTTCAACGGCGCGCTGGTGGCCTTCGCCGGGTTACCGCCGTTTATCGTCACCCTCGGCACTTACACGGCGCTGCGCGGCGCCGCCTATCTGCTGGCCGACGGCACCACGGTAATCAACTCCGATATCAGCTTCGAGTGGATCGGCAATGACTACCTCGGCCCGGTGCCGTGGCTGGTGGTCATCGCCCTGGCGGTTATCGCGGTGTGCTGGTTTATCCTACGCCGAACCACCCTTGGGGTGCATATCTACGCGGTGGGCGGCAACATGCAGGCGGCGCGGCTGACCGGCATCAAAGTCTGGCTGGTGCTGCTGTTTGTCTATGGCATGAGCGGCCTGCTCTCCGGCCTTGGCGGGGTGATGAGCGCCTCCCGGCTGTACAGCGCCAACGGCAACCTCGGGGTCGGCTACGAGCTGGACGCCATCGCCGCGGTCATTCTCGGCGGCACCAGCTTCGTCGGCGGCATCGGCACCATCACCGGTACGCTGGTGGGGGCGCTGATTATCGCCACCCTCAATAACGGTATGACCCTGATGGGGGTCTCCTACTTCTGGCAACTGGTGATCAAAGGGGCGGTGATCATCATTGCGGTGCTGATCGACAAATACCGTACCCGACACCATCAAAGTGCATAACAACACCATCTTACCTGCGAGGAAAAGCGAATGCGTTTAAAACCGATAGTCACCGCGCTGTGTGCTGGCGCGCTACTGGCCGCCTCCCCCTTTGCGTCGGCCAAAGAGCTGAAAGCGATAGGCGTGACAGTGGGCGACCTTGCCAACCCGTTTTTTGTGCAGATCACCAAGGGCGCGGAGCTGGAAGCCCGCAAGCTGGCGGGGGATAACGTCAAAGTGACGCTGGTCTCCAGCGGCTACGACCTGGGCCAGCAGGTGGCGCAGATCGACAACTTTATCGCCGCCAGGGTCGATATGATTATCCTCAACGCCGCCGATTCGAAAGGCATTGGCCCGGCGGTGAAGCGGGCCAAAGAGGCCGGGATCGTGGTGGTGGCGGTTGACGTTGCCGCCGAAGGAGCCGACGCCACCATCACCTCCGATAACACCCAGGCGGGCGAGCTGGCCTGTAAATACATTAGCGACCGTCTGAACAACAAAGGCAACGTGGTGATCATCAACGGGCCGCCGGTCTCCGCGGTACAAAACCGCGTCGAAGGCTGCGAAACGGAGTTCAAAAAACACCCGGATATTAAAATTTTGTCCTCCAACCAGAACGCGAAAGGCAGCCGGGAAGGCGGACTGGAGGTGATGACCTCCCTGCTGGCGGCCAATCCGAAGATTGACGGCGTGTTCGCGATCAACGATCCGACGGCGATTGGCGCCGATCTGGCGGCGAAACAGGCGCAGCGCAGCGAGTTCTTCATCGTCGGCGTCGACGGCAGCCCGGACGGCGAAGAGGCGCTGAAGCGTAAGAACTCGCTGTTCGTCGCGACGCCGGCGCAGGACCCGCAGGTGATGGCGGCGAAGGCGGTGGAAATTGGCTACAACATCCTGCAGGGCAAACCGGCCCCAACCGCGCCGGTGCTGATCCCGGTGACCATGATCGACAAAAACAACGTCAGTTCCTACAAAGGCTGGACCGTGAAATAAGCGCAACCCGGCGCACAATCGTTCCGCCGATTGTGCGCTACGCTTAACAGGTATGACGGCGCGGAGTAGCGATCATGGAACGTAAAGGGATTATTGCCGCAGGCAACATGCTGGTCGATCATGTCCACCAGATCAGACAGTGGCCGGAGCGCGGCTGGCTGGTGGAAATTATTCACAGCGAACGCGCCACCGGCGGCGCGCCGCTGAATGTCCTGCTGACCCTGGCCAAAATGCACGCCGGACTGCCGCTGCAGGCGGTCGGCCTGATTGGCGAGGATAACGATGGCGACTACATTACCGCCATGCTCGATCAGTACCATATCAATCGCCAGCTTGTGCAGCGCACCAGCTCCGCCCCCACCTCGATGACTCAGGTGATGACCGACGCCGAAGGCCAGCGCACCTTCTTTCACTCTCCCGGCGCCAACCGCCTGCTTGACCTTCCGGCCTTTGAGCCGCTGGATGCGCCGCTGAAAATTTTCCATCTCGGCTATCTGCTGCTGCTTGAAAGTCTCGATCGCCCCGACGAAGAGTACGGCACCCGCAGCGCGCGGTTGCTGGCGCAGATGCGCGAGCGAGGCTATGAGGTTTCCCTCGATCTGGTGTCGCGCAAGGGCGACCCGCGCTACCGCCCGCTGGTCCTGCCGGCGCTGGCGCATCTTGACTACCTGACCATCAATGAGCTGGAAGCCAGCGAGTTTAGCGGGCTGGAGATTCGTCTACCCAACGGCGAGCCGCACGTCGCCCATATCGCCCGCGCCGCCAGCGCATTGCTTGACGCAGGCGTGCGCCAGCGAGTGGTGATCCACTGTCCGGAGGGGGCATGGGGCGTCTCCCGTACCGAAGCCGGGCGCTGGGTACCGTCATGGCGGCTGCCGCCGGAGGAGATTGTCGGCAGCGTCGGCGCCGGAGATGCCTTCTGCGCCGGCCTGCTATACGGCAGCCACGAACGCTGGCCGTTAACCGACAGTCTGCAGCTGGCTCATGCCTGCGCCCGCGCCAGCCTGCAGGCCGCCAATGCGATCGACGGCGCCAAAACGCTCTCTGAGCTGCAGGCGTTTATTCAGTTGCAGAATAGTGAGAGGGGTTAACACCGCCAGCAATGGGCAGGCCGGTTAGACAGCCCCCGCCCTACGCCGCCTTCTCGCTGTGGGTCACGTCGGCGGAAAAGACATAGCCCAGGCCGCGCAGCGTTTTAATCAGCGTCGGCTGATGCGGGTTCAATTCGATTTTGCGCCGCAGGCGCATGATCAGCACATCGATGGTGCGATCGAACACCTCGGTGCTTTCGGTATGGGTTAGCGCCAGCAGCTGTTCACGGTTCAGCACCCGGCGGGCGTTCTGCGCCAGCGCCAGCAGCAAACCGTATTCTCCCTGGGTCAGCGGGATCGCCTGCTGCTGTGGGTTATACAGCTCACAGCGGGTGGTATCCAGCCGCCAGCCGTTGAACGTCAGGCCGGCGACGCCGCCCGGCGCCTCGCTGGCCAGCGCCCCGCTGCGCCGCAGCACCGCCTTCACCCGGGCGACCACCACCCGCGAACTGAACGGTTTGGCGATGTAATCATCGGCGCCCATCTCCAGGCCCACCACCACATCGGACTCGCTGCCCAGGCCGGAGAGCATCACCACCGGCAGCTCAGGCCGCGTGCGCTGCAGCTGCTGGAGCACCTGCAAACCATGGGTATCCGGCAGGATCATATCCAGCAAAACCAGCGCGATGTCCGCCCGCTGCGCCACCGTCGCCAGCGCGTCGTCGCCGGTCTGGCAGACCAGCACCTCAAACGCGTGCGCGCCGAGCACATCGCTGAGCAGCTCGCCCATCGCTATGTCGTCATCAACCACTAAAATGACCGGTTTCATCTTTGCCTCTGCCCGCGGGGGAGTTAGTGTCAGTCTGATCGATTCTGCAAGGCTGTGCCGACAAATTCCTCTTCCGGTGACATTTTTTCAAGCGCCGTCACATCTCCAGGGTATCGACACGTCAAATCTGTCGACAGGCTGTTTTTCGTCAGCATTTCGCCCAAAAAAGCCACGTATCATCAAGGAATACCCACAATGAAAATATGGCATAGAAGATGCATAGTGACGGCGCGATAGCGCAAACGCGCCCATTGAATAACTGGAGCAAGACCGATGAAAAAAGTCGTCACGGTTTGCCCGTATTGCGCATCAGGTTGCAAAATCAACCTGGTGGTCGATAACGGCAAAATCGTTCGGGCTGAAGCGGCGCAGGGGAAAACCAACCAGGGAACCCTGTGCCTGAAGGGCTATTATGGCTGGGACTTTATTAACGATACCCAGATCCTGACGCCGCGCCTGAAAACCCCCATGATCCGTCGTCAACGCGGCGGCAAGCTGGAAGCTGTCTCCTGGGATGAGGCGCTGGATTACGTCGCCACTCGCCTCAGCGCCATTAAAGCCAAATATGGCCCGGATGCGATCCAAACCACCGGCTCCTCCCGCGGTACCGGTAATGAAACCAACTATGTGATGCAAAAATTCGCGCGCGCCGTTATTGGTACCAATAACGTCGACTGCTGCGCTCGCGTCTGACACGGCCCTTCGGTTGCAGGTCTGCACCAGTCGGTCGGTAATGGCGCCATGAGTAATGCCATCACGGAGATTGATAACACCGATCTGGTGTTTATCTTCGGTTACAACCCGGCGGATTCCCACCCTATCGTGGCGAATCACGTCATTAACGCTAAACGCAACGGGGCGAAAATTATCGTCTGCGACCCGCGCAAAATTGAAACCGCGCGCATCGCCGATATGCACATTGCGCTGAAGAACGGCTCGAATATCGCGCTGCTCAACGCCATTGGCCACGTGATTATTGAAGAGGATCTGTACGATAAATCCTTCGTCGCCAGCCGTTCCGAAGGCTTCGAGGAGTATCGCAAAATCGTTGAAGGCTATACGCCGGAGTCGGTGGAGGAGATCACCGGGGTCAGCGCCCAGGAGATCCGCGCCTGCGCCCGGATGTACGCCAGCGCCAAATCCGCCGCCATTCTGTGGGGCATGGGCGTGACCCAGTTCTACCAGGGCGTGGAGACCGTGCGTTCCCTGACCAGCCTGGCGATCCTCACCGGCAACCTCGGCAAGCCGAGCGTCGGCGTCAACCCGGTGCGCGGCCAGAACAACGTCCAGGGCGCCTGCGATATGGGGGCGCTGCCGGATACCTATCCGGGCTATCAGTACGTTAAGTTCCCGGAAAACCGCGAGAAGTTCGCCAAAGCCTGGGGCGTCGACAGCCTGCCGGCACATACCGGCTATCGCATCAGCGAGCTGCCGCACCGCGCGGCGCACGGCGAAGTGCGGGCGGCGTACATTATGGGTGAAGATCCGCTGCAGACCGATGCCGAACTCTCGGCGGTGCGCAAAGCGTTCGACGATCTGGAGCTGGTTATCGTCCAGGACATTTTCATGACCAAAACCGCCTCCGCGGCCGACGTCATCCTGCCGTCCACGTCGTGGGGCGAGCACGAAGGCGTGTACACCGCAGCGGACCGCGGCTTCCAGCGCTTCTTTAAAGCCGTGGAGCCGAAGTGGGATCTGAAAACCGACTGGCAGATCATCAGCGAAATCGCTACCCGGATGGGTTATCCGATGCACTACAACAACACCCAGGAGATCTGGGACGAGTTGCGGCATTTGTGCCCGGACTTCTACGGCGCCACCTACGAGAAAATGGGTGAGCTCGGCTATGTGATGTGGCCGTGCCGCGATGAGTCCGACGCCGATCAGGGGACGTCGTACCTGTTTAAAGAGAAGTTCGATACCCCGAACGGGCTGGCGCAGTTCTTCACCTGCGACTGGGTCGCGCCGATCGATAAGCTCACCGACGAGTACCCGATGGTGCTGTCGACGGTGCGCGAAGTCGGCCACTACTCGTGCCGTTCAATGACCGGTAACTGCGCGGCGCTGGCGGCGCTGGCGGATGAGCCTGGCTATGCGCAAATCAACACCGCCGACGCCCAACGGTTAGGCATTGAGGATGAAGCGCTGGTGTGGGTGAATTCGCGCAAGGGTCGGATCATCACCCGCGCGCAGGTCAGCGACCGGCCGAACAAAGGGGCGGTGTATATGACCTACCAGTGGTGGATTGGCGCCTGTAACGAGCTGGTGTCGGAGAACCTGAGCCCGATAACCAAAACGCCGGAGTACAAGTACTGCGCGGTCAACGTTGAGCGGATTGCCGATCAGCGCGCGGCGGAACAGTACGTGATCGACGAGTACAATAAGCTGAAATCCCGCCTGCGCGAAAGCGCGATGGGTTAAGGTGCGGCGGCCTGATCCGGCTCGCGCGATGCGTAGGCCGGGTCAGGCGTAGCCGCCACCCGGCATACAAGCGGCGCCGTGTCCGCGTACCTGCGGTAGGTAGAGAGAATCCGCTCTACCTACCGATCCCTGTCATTTTCTTCTTTTTCGCCTCCCTTTATACTGCGCGCTATGTTCCTTGCTGATAATAAATACAAATGAAATACCTCTTTTTATTTTTACTGGTCATTACCAGCGGCGCAGCGGTGGCCACCGAACCGGGTAGCCGGTATCAACAGCAGGCGGAAGCCGGCGATCGACGCGCGCAATATTACCTTGCGGATACCTGGGTTAGCTCCGGCGATTATCAGAAAGCCGAATTCTGGGCACAGAAAGCAGCGGCGCAGGGCGATGGCGACGCGCTGGCCCTGCTGGCGCAGCTAAAAATTCGCAATCCGCAGCAGGCGGACTATCCGCAGGCTCGCCAGCTGGCGGAAAAAGCCGTCGAGGCCGGCAGTAAATCCGGGGAGATCGTCCTCGCGCGAGTGCTGGTGAACCGTCAGGCTGGCCCCACCGACGTGGCGCACGCCATCACGCTTCTGCAGGATGCCGCCCGGGACAGCGAAAGCGATGCGGCGGTAGACGCCCAGATGCTGCTGGGGCTGATCTACGCCAGCGGCGTGCACGGTCCGGAAGATGATGGGAAAGCGAGCGCCTACTTTAAAGGCAGCTCGGCGCTCTCGCGGACCGGCTATGCCGAATACTGGGCCGGGATGATGTTCCAGCAGGGAGAGAAAGGCTTTATCGAACCGAATAAGCAGAAGGCGCTGCACTGGCTTAACGTCAGTTGCCTGGAGGGGTTTGATACCGGCTGCGAAGAGTTTGACAGGATCAGTAAAGGATAAGAAAAAGCCCGGCGCTCGCGCCGGGCTTTGTGTTTTATTGCGCGGTTTTATCAAACTTGCCCAGCACTTCGCGTTCATACGCCAGCGCTTTTTTGCGGTCGAACTTATGCTCCCACTTGGCGATAACCAGCACCGCCAGCGCATTGCCCACCACGTTCAGCGCGGTACGCGCCATGTCGAGGATACGGTCGACGCCGGCGATAAAGGCGAGGCCCTCCAGCGGGATCCCGACGCTGCCCAGGGTGGCCAGCAGCACCACAAAAGAGACGCCCGGCACGCCGGCGATCCCTTTCGAGGTCACCATCAGGGTCAGTACCAGGGTGATCTCCTGCCAGATGGAGAGGTCGATGCCGTACAGCTGGGCGATAAAGATCGCCGCGATGCTCTGATACAGCGTTGAGCCATCGAGGTTAAAGGAGTAGCCGGTCGGCACCACGAAGCTGGTGATCGACGCCGGCGCGCCATAGGCTTCCATTTTCTCGATAATACGCGGCAGCACGCTCTCGGAGCTGGCGGTGGAGTAAGCCAGAATCAGCTCATCTTTCAGGATGCGGATTAGGATCCAGATGCTCAGGCCGCACAGGCGGGCGACAATCCCCAGCACCACCAGCGCGAAAAACAGGATCGCGAAGTAAACCAGCAGCACCAGCTTGGCCAGCGGCCACAGCGAGGCGAAACCAAAGGTGGCGACGGTCACTGAAATCAGGGCGAACACCCCGATCGGCGCATAGCGCATCACCATATGGGTGACTTTGAACATGGTTTCGGAGATGGAGCGGAAGACCGTCACCAGCGGCTCACGGTGCGTCGCCGGCAGCGAGGAGAGCCCCAGACCAAACAGCACCGAGAAGAAAATAATCGGCAGCATATCGCCTTTCGCCATCGACGCCACGATGTTGGTCGGCACCAGCGACAGGATGGTGCCCATCAGGCCATGCGCATGGCTCTGCACCTCAGCGGTGGTGTTCTGGTATTTCGAAATATCAACCGCCGCCAGCTGCGACATATCAATGCCCGTTCCCGGCTGGAAGACGTTGGCCAGGGTGATACCCAGCACGATCGCCACCGTGGTGATCACTTCGAAATAGATAATGGTTTTGGCGCCGATCCGGCCTAACTGTTTGGCATCGCCCACGCCGGCAATCCCGACCACCAGGGTCGAAATAACAATTGGGACTACGATCATTTTAATCAGATGGATAAAGATATCGCCCGCCGGCGTCAGCAAATTGCTAATCAACCAATCGCGACTTTCGGCGTGGTAATGCAGATAACTGCCCAAAAGGATACCCAGCACCAGGGCTAGCAAAATTTGCCAGGCCAGACTGACTTTTTTTGTTTTCTTCACTACTGACTTCCTCAATGAAAGGCACCATTCCTTTTCGTCATGGTACCCACTGCAGGGGGTATGAATTGTGTTGCGTTGCTTTGTGGGGTTATTTAACGCGCAATATCAGTATCATTTGCACGGCATGCTGCGCAAGCCTTTAAGAATAGGGCTTTCTTCTGGTTTTCTGCATAAAGTCACGAATTTCCCCCAGTTACAATGCATAAGTATTTGTAATAAAAAATATTTCACATCTTCCGTTTCTATAAATTCATTTACGCAATTATTTCACTTCAAAGTTTCATTTGACGAAATTTCACTCAGTTGAATCATTGCGTGATCTGCCCCCCAATTAACAAACAAAGCTGTCAAAACCCCTACTCTTAACGTTTGTTTGACATATATTTAACAAGTTCAAAGGAGAAAAAAAGCCATGAGCCAAATACACAAACACCCTATTCCCGCTAACATTGCGGAACGTTGCCTGATTAACCCGGATCAGTACAAGGCGCAGTATCAACAATCCATAACCGACCCTGATACATTCTGGGGCGAGCAGGGCAAAATCCTTGACTGGATGCGCCCCTATACCCGCGTGAAGAATACCTCCTTTGCGCCAGGTAACATTTCCATCAAATGGTATGAAGACGGCACCCTGAACCTCGCCGCCAACTGCCTCGACCGCCATCTCGCCGAGCGCGGCGATCAAACCGCCATCATCTGGGAAGGCGACGACGCCAGCCAGAGCAAGCACATCACCTACCGTGAACTGCATGCGGACGTCTGCCGCTTCGCCAATGTGCTGCTCGGCATCGGGATTAAAAAAGGCGACGTGGTCGCCATCTATATGCCGATGGTGCCGGAAGCCGCGGTGGCGATGCTGGCCTGCGCCCGCATCGGCGCCATCCACTCGGTGATTTTCGGTGGCTTCTCGCCGGAGGCGGTGGCCGGACGCATTATCGACTCCAGCTCGCGCCTGGTGATCACCGCGGATGAAGGGCTGCGCGCCGGTCGCGCCATCCCGCTGAAGAAAAACGTCGATGACGCGCTGAAAAACCCGAACGTCAACAGCATTGAACACGTCGTGGTCCTGAAACGTACCGGCGGTAAAATCGACTGGCAGGAAGGCCGCGATCTGTGGTGGAGCGATCTGATGGCGAACGCCAGCGCCGAACACCGCCCCGTCGAGATGAACGCCGAAGATCCGCTGTTCATCCTCTATACCTCTGGCTCCACCGGTAAACCGAAAGGGGTGTTGCACACCACCGGCGGCTATCTGGTCTACGCGGCCACCACCTTTAAATACGTTTTCGATTACCACCCGGGCGATATTTACTGGTGCACCGCCGATGTCGGCTGGGTCACCGGCCACAGCTATCTGCTGTACGGCCCGCTGGCCTGCGGCGCCACCACTCTGATGTTCGAAGGGGTGCCGAACTGGCCAACCCCGGCGCGTATGTGCCAGGTCGTCGATAAGCATAAGGTCAGCATTCTGTATACCGCTCCGACGGCGATCCGTGCCCTGATGGCGGAAGGCGACAAGGCTATCGAAGGCACGGACCGCTCCTCACTGCGCATTCTCGGCTCGGTCGGCGAACCCATTAACCCGGAAGCCTGGGAGTGGTACTGGAAGAAGATCGGTAACGAGAAGTGCCCGGTGATGGACACCTGGTGGCAGACCGAAACCGGCGGCTTTATGATCACCCCGCTGCCGGGGGCGATTGAGCTGAAGGCTGGCTCCGCTACCCGCCCGTTCTTCGGCGTTCAGCCGGTACTGGTGGATAACGAAGGGCTGCCGCTGGATGGCGCCACCGAGGGCAATCTTGCCATCGCCGACTCCTGGCCCGGCCAGGCGCGAACCCTGTTCGGGGATCATGAGCGCTTTGAGCAAACCTACTTCTCCACCTTCAAAAATATGTACTTTAGCGGCGACGGCGCGCGCCGAGATGAAGATGGCTATTACTGGATCACCGGCCGCGTGGATGACGTTCTGAACGTCTCCGGCCACCGTCTGGGTACTGCCGAGATCGAATCGGCGCTGGTGTCGCACCCGAAAATCGCCGAAGCGGCAGTGGTCGGTATTCCGCACAACATCAAGGGCCAGGCTATCTACGCCTACGTGACGCTCAATCACGGTGAAGAACCGACGCCGGAGCTGTATGCGGAAGTGCGTAACTGGGTGCGTAAAGAGATTGGCCCGCTGGCGACGCCGGATGTTCTGCACTGGACCGATTCGTTGCCAAAAACCCGCTCGGGCAAAATTATGCGCCGCATTCTGCGCAAGATCGCCGCGGGCGACACCAGCAACCTCGGCGATACCTCGACTCTCGCCGATCCTGGCGTAGTGGAAAAACTGCTCGAAGAGAAGCAGGCCATTACCATGCCTTCTTAAGTAAGGACCGATTCCCTACACCCTCTCCCCCACCGGGGAGAGGATAAAAATAAGTCCCTCCCCCAGGATTTCACTCGCAGGAACGCCGTCAGCGAACCGTATCCCGGCCTTTAACGCCGGAGGGGTTGCTGTCGCCAGCGTCCGCTGCGTGGATGACGAAAGGGAGACCTCTGGAGACGCTAAGATGAATGAACAACTTTGTCAGCGGATAGAAAATAGTGCGCATTTCAGGGAGCTGGTAGCATCACGGCAACGGTTTGCCGCCATTCTGTCAGTGATTATGTTAGTGATCTATGTGGGCTTTATTCTGCTTATCGCCTTCGCGCCAGGCTGGCTCGGCACGCCGCTGCACGCCGGGACCAGCGTCACCCGCGGGATCCCGCTGGGCATCGGGGTGATCGTCATTTCGTTTGTTCTCACCGGTATTTATGTCTGGCGGGCCAACGGTGAATTTGACCGTTTGACCAAGAGCGTTCTCAACGAGGTAAAAGCATGATCAAGAGAGTCCTGACGGCGCTCGCCGCCACGCTGCTGCCCCTCGGCGTTCAGGCCGCAGACGCCATTACCGGCGCGGTACAGCGCCAGCCGACCAACTGGCAAGCGATTGTCATGTTCCTGATTTTCGTCGCCCTGACCCTGTACATCACTTACTGGGCGTCAAAACGGGTGCGTTCGCGCAGCGATTACTACACCGCCGGCGGCAATATCACCGGTTTCCAGAACGGGCTGGCGATTGCCGGCGACTTTATGTCGGCAGCGTCGTTCCTTGGTATCTCCGCGCTGGTGTATACCTCCGGTTACGACGGTCTGATCTACTCGCTGGGCTTCCTTGTCGGCTGGCCGATTATCCTGTTTCTGATTGCCGAACGTCTGCGTAACCTTGGCCGCTACACCTTTGCCGACGTGGCGTCCTATCGTCTCAAACAGGGACCGATCCGCACCCTCTCCGCCTGCGGCTCGCTGGTGGTGGTGGCCCTCTATCTGATCGCCCAAATGGTCGGCGCCGGCAAGCTGATCCAGCTGCTGTTCGGTCTTAACTATCACGTTGCGGTGGTGCTGGTGGGCGTCCTGATGGTGCTCTATGTCCTGTTCGGCGGCATGCTGGCGACCACCTGGGTGCAGATTATCAAAGCGGTTCTGCTGCTGTTCGGCGCCAGCTTTATGGCCTTTATGGTGATGAAGCACGTCGGCTTCAGCTTCAATAATCTGTTTACCGAAGCGATGGCCGTCCACCCGAAAGGCGCGGCGATTATGAGCCCGGGTGGGCTGGTGAAAGATCCGATATCCGCGCTCTCCCTTGGCCTCGGTCTGATGTTTGGTACCGCCGGCCTGCCGCATATCCTGATGCGTTTCTTCACCGTGAGCGACGCCAAAGAAGCGCGTAAAAGCGTGTTCTACGCCACCGGTTTTATGGGCTACTTCTATATTCTGACCTTTATCATCGGCTTCGGCGCCATCATGCTGGTCGGCGCGAACCCAGTGTTCAAAGACGCGGCCGGGCAGCTTATCGGCGGCAATAATATGGCGGCGGTGCATCTGGCGGATGCGGTGGGCGGCAACCTGTTCCTCGGCTTTATCTCCGCGGTCGCCTTCGCCACCATTCTGGCGGTGGTCGCTGGCTTGACGCTGGCGGGCGCCTCAGCGGTGTCGCACGACCTGTACGCCAACGTCTTCCGTAAAGGGGCGACCGAGCGTCAGGAGCTGAAGGTCTCCAAAATTACGGTGCTGATCCTCGGCGTGGTGGCCATTCTGCTGGGCATCCTGTTCGAAAATCAGAATATCGCTTTCATGGTCGGCCTGGCGTTCTCTATTGCCGCCAGCTGTAATTTCCCGATCATTCTGCTGTCGATGTACTGGTCGAAGCTGACCACCCGCGGGGCGATGATCGGCGGCTGGCTGGGTCTGCTGACGGCGGTGATTCTGATGATCCTCGGCCCGACCATTTGGGTGCAGATCCTCGGTCATGAGAAAGCGCTGTTCCCGTATGAATACCCGGCGCTGTTCTCCATCGCTATCGCGTTCATCGGTATCTGGCTCTTCTCCGCGACCGATAACTCACCGGAAGGAATGCGCGAGCGCGAGCAGTTCCGCGCCCAGTTTATCCGTTCGCAGACAGGGATTGGCATCGAGAAAGGTCAGGCGCATTAATCTTCTCCCCCTTCCCCGGCATCGTCCGGGGAAGGGGCTTATTCTGCCCCCGTCAGTTGTAGGTGAAGGTGATCACCCCTGCTGCGTTTGCTGAACCTGCTGTCACTATACTTCCCGTCTTATAATAGTTTGTGGAAAAAGCGAGCGACTGCTGAGCGGCTGCCCCGCCAGGACTGTCGGGATGGGTGAAATAGCTATAGCTGGCATCTGCGCCGTCGTTCGTTACCGTCGTACGGCTCGAGGTATAGAGGCTGATGTCGGTATTCAATGGCAGCGCTTCGCCATCCAGATTCAACTGGACCCCCACCCCGGTGGCAACATTCTCTTCTGCCGTTAAGGCCATTACGGTGTTATCCGGATTATCCCCACTCGCTTCCGCCGCCACCACCCGCATCGAAACATTGGTTCCCGGCTCGCAAAAGAGATTCATGGACTGCCGCGCTGATCCTACCTTCGTCGCGCTATTAAACTCGCCGGTATTGATGCTGCCCATGGCAAAACTAAGATTATTGCTACTGACATCGCACCCCATCGGGATCATCTGGATGCTGGTGGTTCCGCTGATATGCAGTTGGGAAATCGCTACCGAGCCTGACTTATCCTTTGCCGATACCGTCGCCACCGGGTCGTTAAAGGATAATGTACTATTGCTGGCAATCGCGCCGCCAGTCGCTACCAGCTGCAGCTGATACGCCGGGGTGTAATGTGTGGAAGCGTAGAAATCTAAAAAGCCATTAGGTTCACCGAGTTTAAAGTTGGCATCGCCGATATAATGCACCTGCGAGTCGGGAGTGAAATCATCTGTATCGTTCTCATATTCACCACTGATATTAAGCCACACTTTAACGCGTATCCCGATCCCCTGCACCGAGGTGGTATAGATGTTATCGCCGACCAACGCCCCGGCATTGCTCGAAGACCAGGCAAACACCGCGTAAATTTGCCCCTGGCAATTGAGCATAAACGTTTGCGCGTGATTCATTTTCCCGGAATCGTATAGCACCGTACCCGCGGTATAATTTCCGGCGTTGATCAGTATTTTTTCCGGCAGGTTAGTCATCGAGATATCGCCATAATTTTTCCCCTCACATAACGCCCAGCTGTAGGAGGGGATCAGCACCACAATGAAAAATAAAATAAGCTTTTTCATAAACTTCCCTGTCGAAATGATTATTTATAAGCCACATCAAACGTGGCGGTAAAACCGACAATGCCGGGACTCACCTGGCCATAAGGTGAGTACATCCGTGCCGCCATGGTGAACGTGTGGATGTCCGCTTCGCTATCAAAGGTGAAGAGATACTGGTTACCGGGGCCCAGCGGCTGCTGGTCGGCCATGCTGAGCAGTTGCAAACCAATGCCGCTGGCCCCGCTATTGCCTGTCATATAGCTTTTATAGATCGAAGTATGGGCTTCATCGAAACCAGCCCCACTGAATGTGATCGTCACTGCTGACGCATAGGCGGAACAGTTGGAAAAGAGCAGCTTCACCGGCACGCTGGCGCTGCTCGATCCCGCTTTTCCGGAGAACGTCTGATAGGGAACGGTGCCCAAATCAATACGATTCGACGGCTCCACAGCCACCTCACAGGAGGGCGCTTCGATCGTGCCCGTAACCTTAAAATTGACCGTGCTGTTGCTCTCGTAAGCCAACCCGGGAGCGGAGAGCAGTAAAAGGCTAGCCAGTACACAGCCCCCTGCTCCGCAGTCTTTAATGCTCATATCAGCCCTTTTTTCCTGTTGCGAACGTGCGGCCATTATCGGCAGATGGCCTGATAAAACTGAATATTGTCGCTCAGCGTGGTGCTGGAGAAATCATAATGAGCGGTGCACTGCTCACTGCTTTTGTCCCCCCAGCGTGCTAGCAGCTGGCCTTTTTTCTGCAACCCCGTCAGGTAAACCTGCCCCTCATCGCCAACGATATTGCTGCGCGAGACGCTGGTGTTAGGCCGGGCGTTATCGAGGGTCACCAGCGCGCCGAAGGGCACCACCCCGCTGCGGGTGCGCAGTGTGAGCATCGCCTTATAGCCAATTCGCGTGTCATACTGCACTTTGACGATCGCGTTGCGCGTCGGTACCACCGTTCTGGCAACGTTATCCACTTCAGCGCCGGGGATTTCCTGTTCATCCAGCGCCAGGCTATTACGATGGTATGGACGGACGTAGGGCACCACGGCATATCCGGTGGAATCCGTCGTCACGTTTGTCTGGCCGCGCACCGTCACATCGCTGACGCCGGGGGTCTCGACCAGCGCCGAACTCTCCCCCAGAAAGCGTGACAGCGTGAGCCCACCTGAATGGGCGACCATGCCGCCGCGCAGCGAATAGTTGTAGTGATTGCTGTAGCGGTCGTAGCCATAGCCGCCCGCCACGTCGCCTTTTGCCCCCTGGTAGTTGACGCTGAGGTTGCCGGAAGTGCTCTTATCCTGGGTGTTGTACCCTTCCAGCACGCTCCAGTTCAGGGAGCGATCCTCGAACGCTGAACCGTTAAGTCCCACGCTGTGCGTGGTGTCGTTATGGCGGCCATGGTTCATGGTGTAATTCGCCGAGAGTGAGTCTCCCAGCGGAATGCTTAACGTCAGGGAGACGACCGTATCGCTGGCCGGCCGGTTATGACCGCTGTCATCGGTGTTCTGCACGTTGCGGTTATAGGAATAGTTAATAAAGTAGGAGGCTTTGCCGATTGCTCCGCTATAGCCCACCCCGACCGACGCCATGCGCGAGTTGTCCCAGTAGGTTTCATTGATCAGCGACAGCGAAAGTGAGCCATAGCCAAACAGCGTCTGTGACACCGAGGCGTCAAAACGGCCTTTCGTTCTGCCGTTGCTGGTACAGCAGTCATACTGAGTGGAAGCGTTATCGATAAAATCCTGAAACGAATAGTATCCCGCGGTGGAGTAGCGATAACCGGCCACGGAAAAGTTGGTCCCGGTCTGGAGAAAACTTTTGCTAAAGCGGACGCGATAAGATTGCCCCTGTTCTTTACTGGTCGATGTGGCCGCGGCGTTGGCGTTGACATCAGCCCATGACTGAGAACCATCAAATGAGAGGGCGCCGATAGTCCCAAGATTAAAACCGGCGCCTAACAGCAAGTTGGTGTATTTATCTTCCGCCTGCTGAAAGCCGCTATAAAGAGTAACGTTGCTGGTCACGCCATAAACCAGAGAGGACTGAATAAAGTTATATTCTTTATCGTCGGAGCTACCTGAGCGCGTTCTGCCACTGCTCAGCGCATAGTCCAGCTGGCCCTCGCGCTGCAGGATCGCCAGCGAGGCGAATGGCACCACAAAGTTTTGCTCGCTGCCGTCAGACTCTTTAATGCTGACGTACAGATCGCCGGCGCTGCCGGTGGCGTAAAGATCTTTTATTTCAAAGGCGCCGGGTGCAACGGTGGTTTTATAAATGCTATAGCCATTCTGATAGACCGAGACCTCAGCGGTGGTACGCGCAATACCCTTGATCGTCGGCGCAAACCCGTGAAGGCTATCCGGCAGCATCTCTTTATCTGAGCTGAGCTGTAGGCCGGTAAAGCTCATGCTGTCGAAGATGCCGGACGACGTATAGGTGTTGCCTACCACCAGTTGACTGCGCAGGGTTTGGATATCGCGGGTGATATAGGAGTATACCGACTCCCAGCGACTGCTATTGTCGCTGTGGCTATAGGTGCTGTAGTTGCGCAGGCGCCACGGCCCCAGGTTCACGCCAGGCTGCAGGCTGATAAACTGACTGTCGATAGTCGCGCCGTTATGTCGCGGGGTATTGCGCTGCCCGGAAATGCTGTAGTTGAGAATACCGGCGTTAATCCCCTGCTGCCACTGGCTCTCCGGCACATAGTCCCTGGGGCGGTTCAGCATGGCGGCTTGTGGGACGGTAAAATCTATCCGCTGTTGGGCAAGTGAAACCGTAAACGTCACGCCCGGGATCGCCGACAGCTGAGCACAGGTTTCTCCTGCCTCGAACAGCTTCGGATAGGCGGCGGTATTGATGAGCCATGAATGAAGAAACTCCGTAGAAAGACAGGGAGTCACCGTTGCGTTTGCACCAGCGTCAGGGTTATTTACCTGAAACAGGAGCGATTCAGAACCGACATACTTATCATTGATGAAAACATCCAGGTAATAAGTACCCGGCGGTACGCCATCTTGCGAAAAAAAAGACAGATCAACTGAAGTCGCACTATTAGCGGTGACTTCGAGTAGGTTTGGGTTGAAATATTCGCCGGCCTCAGCGCAAGTAGGTAGGGTACTCAGGCACAGAAAAATAGCGACGCAGAGACTTTTAGTTGGAAATAGCGGCTCAATGCTACTGAATAAGAGCGGTATATTTCTTCCCTGACATACCATAATCATTAATCACGCTCCATGTGATTTCTTTTTTTCCTGCCGAGGACAGGTTACTCCTGACGGGTATTTTTAAAGTCGAAAACGGGGCTGCAAACCATGCACCAGAAATATTTTTACCGTTAATACTAACCTGCGAGAAATTCATATACACTGGCGAACTATTTTTTACCGTTAGGGACGCCCCTTCTTTACCCCATCGTAATTTGTCGGCATAGCTTTCTGGTGTATTACCTTTTAACGCGGCAGGCCGGTAAATTAATTTTATTTTCGAGTTGATAGCAAACTGCACGACATTTTTATCAGGAATATATTCCGTCGCCGGGATCCCTTTAATATTTAGCCAAAACATGGATTCGCGGTCGTCTGGTAACATCTTTCCTGAACGGACAATACGCACAAATCCTTTTTCTCTGGCTTTAAGACGAAATAGCGGTGGTGTAATAATAAATGCATCTTTTGCTGGTGAAGCAGCATCAACTACAGAGAGCCAGGACTGCACGATATTGCTGTTCTGATCTTTATTCTCAACGCTAATAACGGCGTTATTCTTCGTACCATCAAAGACAAGGCGCGTACCGCCAACCACCACGCTGGCTTGCGCGATAGAAGACGACAGCACTAAACCAACCACAAAAAAAGGATATCTCATACGCTTAAATAAGGGGAATAACAGACGATCCCCCTTTCTCCCTTCAATAAAATGCAGAATTAATGATAGGTCACGTTATAAGTTACCGTTGTCTGAACGGCACCCTTTGTCGGTTCACCAGAGCCCGATTTCACCATCTTAACGGTGAACGGAATCGTTGCGGCACCGGAAGAGATATCGACATCGGAACCTTCTTCGTTATTTTTCATCAGGCTACCGGCTTCGTCATACAGCGCCACAGCGACGCCCGTTGCTGCGTCTTCCGTAGCCTGGTTTTTAAAGTAATCGCTATTCGCGGTATCGGAAACCCCGCCGAAAGTCACGCGGGCGGAGTTATTTCCCCCCTCTTCCACCGTCGGGCAATCCGCTAAGCTAAAGGAAAAGTTTTTGGCTGCGCCGAAGGTATACGCTTTCAGGTCCGCCACCGAGGTGGTACCCATATCAATGGCAGTCACACCGCCATCGATGGTCGCCGTACAGGTAGTATCTGAAACAATGCCATTAAAGGTAATGGTGTTATCAGCCTGGGCAACGGTAGACAGCGCGCTGCAGGCAGAGAAAATCAGGGCACCTGCCAGAAATTTTTTACTCATCTTCATATTTATTCCCATATCCATTATAAACGACAATCAGTCCGTCAATTGCTTTATGCAGCGATATTAGAGAATGAAATTCAATCAGCGCGGCGTCATGCCGGCATTTACATGCTATCGGCTTGATGACAGGCACTATTATGCAGAAATAAACGACCCGCTATGAATCCATTCAATAATACAAGCTCGCGTAAAAAGAATAACTAACACAAGGTAAAAATTCAATTATCAACAGATATGCTATTTTTTAAACAACGCGTATTAAAAGATTAGCGGCGCGACATAAAAAACCTTAAAAATCACTTGGATAAGCAGTTATATAATTCGTGAGAATAATAAAAACACTGAATTATATTTAGATTGCAATTAAATAATTGCCGCCAGTGAAATATTTTCTTACAAATTCAGAAGAAACATAAGAATCGACTTAATCTTTTATGATGAGTAATAACGGGTATAAACAAAAACAGGGGAAAATAGTCCATAACTATTCTCCCCCTCAATATTTCATAATATCCGGTTACGGGACCATGTTAAAACAGCAGCCAGCGCACGACCGGCGCAGCCAGCACGACGACCACACCTGAGAGCATCATCACCAGGCTGGCCACTACGCCCTCCTGCTGGCCCAGCTCATAGGAGCGCGCGGTTCCGGCACCGTGGGAGGCCGCCCCGAACCCGGCCCCTTTCGCCATCCCTTCCCGGATAGCAAGCCGTAAAAACAGCATGTCCCCCACCGCCATACCAAAGACGCCGGTGATCACCACAAACAGCGCCACCAGATCGGGTTGACCGCCGAGCGGTTTCGCCGCCGCCAGGGCAAAAGGCGTGGTCACCGAACGCACCGCCAGGCTACGCTGTATTTCGTCAGACAACATCAATCCGCGCGCCAGCCACACGGAACTGGTCACCGCTACCACCACCGCCGTCACCACCCCTGCGCTGAGAGACATCCAGTGGCGTTTGATCACCGCGATATTTTCATAGACCGGGACGGCAAAGGCGATGGTCGCCGGGCCCAGCAGCCAGAGCAGCCAGTGGGTCTCTCCCATATAGCTCTGATAAGAGATATGGCCTGCCACCAGGATCAGCACCAGCAGGATCGGCGTAAATACCAGCGGCATCAACGGCAGTTTATGAAAACGGCGATACAGTTTTTTATTAGCGTAATAGAGGCCCAGCGTCGCCGCCAGACACAGGATACTTAGCGTGGTATCGCTCATTTTTTTATCCTGTTCACTTCGTAACGATAAACCTTGTCAACGACCCAGGCCGTAGCGCCGAGCACCATCAGCGTGCTTAACGCAATGACCAGGAAAATACGCCATCCGTCGACCATCAACAGCTGGGCATAATTGACCACCGCCACCACCGCCGGGACGAAAAACAGCAGCATCTCCGCCAACAGCCAGCGGGCGCCGGCGCGAACCCAGTTGAGGGGGATCACCCGGCAAACGATCATCAACAGGAGCATCACCATGCCCACTAAGTTGGCCGGCAAGGGTACCTGCCACCTGTTCACCAGATATTGTGCGAAGATGAATAACCCGACGTAGAGCAGCACCTGTATCGGGATCTGAAGTCGCTGCGCCACAGCAGGGGCAACGCGAGCTGGCGCGAAGGCCATGAGCGATAGTCCTGAAAAAAGAAGTCAGGCATGCAGTATAGAGAGCCGCCGACGCGGACAGAAATGAATTAAAATCATCGCAGGTATAGTCTCAGGGAATAATTATGGATATCCGAACGCTGCGCTATTTCGTTGAAGTGGTTCGTCAGCAGAGTTTTACTCGCGCGGCGGAAAAGCTGTTTGTCACACAGCCCACCATCAGCAAGATGCTCAAAAATCTCGAAGATGAACTGAACTGCACGCTGTTGATCCGCGACGGCCGCAAACTGCTGCTTACCGATACCGGGCGCGTGGTTTTTGAACGCGGCCAGGCGATCCTCGGCGAGTTCAGCCAGCTGGAGTCAGAGCTGAGCGATATCAATCACCTGCATAAGGGGGTGCTGCGTCTTGGCATTCCGCCGATGGTCGGGATGCTGATGGCGGAGCCGATCAGCCGTTTCCGCCAGCGCTACCCGGGCGTCGAGCTGAAAATCGCCGAGTTTGGCGGCCTGACGGTCCAGCAGGCGGTCAGCAATGGCGAACTTGATATGGCGATGACCGCCCTGCCGATCGAAGAGGGTAGCAGCCTCACCACCCTGCCGTTGTTCAACCACCCACTGTGCGTCCTGACGCCCAGGACCGCGGCGTGGGAAGGCAAAACGTCGCTCTCGCCGGCGGAGCTGGCGGCGCATCCGCTGGTTATCTACAACGAGGAATTTGCCCTCAGCCAGCAGCTGATGCGCCTGTTTAGCGAGCACGACGTGAAGCCGCGGATCGCCGTGCGCAGCGGCCAGTGGGACTTTCTCGCCGCCATGGTGCAGGCCGGCATTGGCGTGGCGATCCTGCCGGAGCCGATTTGCCAGCGTCTCGACCCGCAGAACTTTTGCTGGATCCCATTGCAAAGCGAGCTGCGCTGGGAGCTGGGGATGATTTGGCGGGAAGGCGTGTATATGTCGCGCAGCGCTGAGGCCTGGCTGGCGTGCAGTAAAGCGTTCTGGCTGGAATAACGCCTGGCGGCGCCAGGCTGGTGCGCATCGGGTGGATACCGCGGAGGTTGTCGGCCCGGTAAGGCGTCAGCTGCCCGCGGGCGCACGTGCGTTACGAGAGATCACCCGGCGGCGCTACGCCACCGGGCCTGACGATCACTGATCTTCGATCAACAGCGCTTCCAGCAGGTCGAGGTCGTGCAGCAGCTTCTGCAGCGTCTCGTTACTGATCTGCCGGGTGGCGCGCAGATGGTACAGCTCACCGCGCTCAGAGCGCAGCGCCGCCAGGCGGAAGCGCCGCTCCAGGCTCTCTTCGAGCATCGAGGTTTCCACATCGTTACGACCATCGGCGCGGCGGCGCAGGTTACCGATCACCCGCGAACTGACTTCGGTCAGCAGCTGGTTATCGATATTCTCTTTGGTATCCGCCGCCAGCCG
The DNA here is from genome assembly GCF_040065275.1 of Klebsiella sp. JB_Kp042. Taxonomy (NCBI): domain Bacteria; kingdom Pseudomonadati; phylum Pseudomonadota; class Gammaproteobacteria; order Enterobacterales; family Enterobacteriaceae; genus Klebsiella; species Klebsiella sp. JB_Kp042. The sequence continues at coordinate 11,544 of NZ_JBEAJL010000085.1, read as the reverse complement.
CTCTTCCATCTTCTGGATCGCCACAATCGCCACGTCCGCCGTCGCCGCGCGCGCCAGACGCTCCTCTTTCCGCTGCTGCACATTATCGCTCGATTCAATGTGGCGCAGCAGGATCGGCAGCGCAATCACCCCAACGAACAACGAGAACAGGATCACCCCGGCGGCGAGGAAAATCAGCTCATAGCGCGCCGGAAAGACATTCCCGTCCGGCAGTAGCAGCGGAATAGAGAGCACACCGGCGAGGGTAATCGCCCCGCGCACCCCGGCAACGGAGGAGATCAGCAGCTCGCGCGTGGTCCAGGAGCCAAACTCCATCGGTTTCTTCTTCAGGAAGCGCTGGCTAAGCTTACGCATCGACCACAGCCAGCCAAAACGCACCAGCATCAGCGCGGCATAGATCAGGATGATGTCGGTAAACAGCATCCAGGTCTCGACATTAGGGTCGGCTTCCGCCGCCACCAGCGAGCTGGAGAGGATATCCGGCAGCTGCAGGCCCAACAGCAGAAACACCATGCCGTTAAAGACAAACTCCAGCATCGCCCAGGTGCTGTTGGCGCGCAGGCGCATCGCCAGCGGTGCGGTACGCATCACGCCGGAACGGGTGATGGTCATCCCTGCCGCCACCGCCGCCAGAATGCCGGAGACGCCGATATGTTCGGCAATCAGATAGGAGGCAAACGGCAGCAGGAACAGCAGGACGATCTGCGTGGCGGGCTCGTCACCGCCCCAGCGGCTGAGGAAGCGCATCGAGCGGCCATACGACCAGCTCACCACAAACCCGGCCAGCACGCCGCCAATCGCCACTTTCAGAAACTCGACGGTGGCGCCGCCGACGGTAAAGACCATGGTGCCCATCGCCACCGCGACGGCAAACTTGAGCGAGACCAGGCCGGAGGCGTCGTTCATCAGCGCCTCACCCTGCAAAATGCCCATGATTTTTTTCGGTATCCGCCCTTCCCCGACGATACCCGAAAGCGCCACGGCATCGGTCGGCGACAGCACGGCCGCCAGTGCGAACGCCGGGATCAGCGGAATGCCCGGCACAATCCAGTAGATCAGAAAGCCGATGCCGACCACCGTCACGACCACCAGCGCCAGCGCCAGGCCGAGGATCTCGCGCCCGTGCTCAATGAATTCGCGAGTTGGCGTTTTCCAGCCGTCGGCGAACAACAGCGGCGGGATAAACAGGACCAGAAACAGCTCTGGATCAAATTCAACATGCAAACCAAAGGTCGGCCACGCCAGAAGCGCGCCAATGGCGATTTGCATCAGTGGAAGTGGAACCTGAAAGGGCAGTACGCGCGTCACTACCCCGGAGAGTGAGACCACAAGGGTCATGATGAGGATGGTAAAGAATATTTCCATGTGTTCCCTGTTTGCTGCGTTTTCTTTTATACCTGTGAGGCGTCTTGCCTTTGAATCATACGCTACCCAGATTAACGCAAATGGAAACAGGATGTGGCTTAAAAATAAAACGGGCGGCCTGAGCCGCCCGTGAGGAGCACAAAGGGTTTAAATCGCCCACCCGCCGGCGTAGAACACCACCAGCGCCACCGCGATAATCACCGTGCCGAGGTTCAGCTTACGCCACTCGCCGGAGACCAGACGGCCGATCACCAGGGTCGCGAAACCGATCATGATGCCGGTCACGATGTTGCAGGTCAGCACGATAAACACCGCGGTGATCAGGCCAGCCATGGCGTCAACGAAGTCATTGAAATCGATCTTCGCCACGTTGCTCAGCATCAGCAGGCCGACGTACATCAGCGCCGGCGCGGTCGCGTAGGCCGGCACCAGATAAGAGAGCGGAGAGAGGAACAGGATCAGCAGGAACAGGACCCCTACCGTCACCGCGGTCAGGCCGGTTTTACCGCCGGCTGCCGTACCCGCCGCCGATTCGATATACACCGCCGCCGGCGCCGCCCCGACTAAGCCTGAGAAGACGCTGCTCAGGGAGTCGGTGGTCAGCGCTTTACCGCCGTTGATGATCTGTCCGTCTTTGTCCAGCAGGTTCGCCTGACCGGCCACCGCGCGGATGGTGCCGGTGGCGTCAAAGACCGCCGTCATCACCAGGGCCAGTACGCTGGGCAGCACGACCGGATTCAGCGCGCCGACGATATCCAGACTGCCAATCAGCGAGTTGCCCTGGTCATCGCTCAGGGATGGCATGGCGAAAATCCCGGAGAAATGGACGTTAGGATCGAATATCAGGCCGACAATCGACACGCCGATAATGGTCAGCAGAATACCGCCCGGTACCTTCATTTTTTCCAGACCGATGATCACCGCGAGGCCAATCAGCGACATCACCACCGGGAAGCTGTCAAAGTTCCCCAACGCCACCGGCAAACCGTCCAGCGGGTTTTTGATCACCAGGCCAACGCCATTGGCGGCAATCAGCAGCAGGAACAGACCGATCCCGATCCCGGTACCGTGGGCCACGCCCTGCGGCAGGTTGCGCAAGATCCAGCTGCGGATGCCGGTTGCCGAGATCACCGTAAACAGGACGCCCATCAGGAATACCGCGCCGAGCGCCACCGGAATACTGATGTGCTGCCCCAGCACCAGGCTGAAGGCGGTGAAAGCGGTCAACGAGATAGCGCAGCCGATGGCCATCGGCAGGTTTGCCCATAATCCCATCGCCAGCGAGCCAACGCCCGCCACCAGACAGGTAGAAACAAACACCGCGGCCGGCGGGAAGCCCGCTTTTCCGAGCATGCCCGGCACCACGATGACGGAGTACACCATTGCCAGAAAGGTAGTAAGACCTGCAACAATCTCCTGACGCACGGTGCTACCGCGCGCCGAAATTTTAAACCAGGCGTCTAATGAACCGCCGGTACGCGCTGAAGGCGTAGACATAGAAAACTTCCCCTGAAAATTTTTATTGTTCGTTGATATGCGTGGTGGACCTTCCACTGCCAGTTAAACGCGATCTCCTTGTACCGAATCGCAGCGCCAGGGGGGCCGCAAAAAAGCAAACGTTTAACTCCGCGCATACACTACGGTGTGTCAACCTTATCCACTCCCCCCGGCTAGCAGAAAAAAGAGGGAGTAAAACAGAAAGGCAAACGATTATCCGGCCTTTAGATAACCCTTTTCAACCGATGTTTATCGTATTTCGCTAAATTTCGCTTATGACGAACAGAAAATAACCAGCCGATGCGCAAACGTTATCGTCCATGCGCAATCCGCTAACAATTTTTTAGTGAGTTGCTTTCATTTAGCCGCGTCATCGGATCCGCTGATACTTCAGGCGCCGGGTAAGGTGAAGGGGCCGCCGCGCTCGATAGCCCGCTGCCAGGCCGGGCGCTGTTCCACCCGCTGTCGCCAGGCCTCAATATGGCGAAGATCATGCATGCCGCCGCGGGCCAGCAGCGCCATCACCGGGAAGCTCATCTGGATATCGGCCATGCTCAGCCGATCGCCGGCAAACCATGGCCGCGTGGCAAGATGGTCGTCAATGAACCGCGCATGGGTGGCCAGCTGAGGATCGAGCCACGCTTTCTGGATACCTTTGCCCAGCAGCGAGCCCAGCGAGCGGACGCCAAAGGGCACCGGGGGTTTGCCGAGGCTGGCGAACACCAGCTTCATTAACAGCAGCGGCATCAGCGAGCCTTCGGCATAGTGCAGCCAGAAGCGGTACTGCAGTTTGTCATCCGCGCCCTGTGGCTTCAGCAGCCCATCGCTGTCCCAGCTCTCCTGCAAATACTCAAGGATCGCGCCGGACTCCGCCAGCACATAGCCGTTGTCTTCCAGCACTGGCGATTTCCCCAGCGGGTGGATTTTCTTCAATGCCGCTGGCGCCAGCATCGACTTTTCCCGCTGATAGCGGACTATCTGATAAGGCAGCTGTAGCTCCTCCAGCGCCCACAGTACGCGTTGCGATCGTGACTGATTAAGATGATGTACCGTCAGCATGGGCCTCTCCCGTGGTTTGTTCAAATTAACTATAGGAACAGGCGCGGATTGCCGGGAAAATTTCGGCAAAATAGTGAGGAAAAAACGGCGGCGGATGCCATAGTTAAAGTGTCGACGCAAACCGGAACCTCCATCAACAGATTACGCAATATTGAGGGACGTCGACGTCGGGGGAAACCCTCTCGTGAACCAACGAGATAATGCGAAAGACCAAGACCGGAAAACAACTAAAGCGCCCAGTTGTGGCGCTTTAGTTTTATCACTCCTCCTCCAGCAGCCGGGCGCCGGTCCCCTCTTCCCCCAGCTTATCGCCCGGGTTGCGTAGCGGGCAGTCGCGCCGCGATAAACAGCCGCAGCCGATGCAGCCGTCGAGCTGGTCGCGCAGCGCCGTCAGGGTGTGGATACGCCGGTCCAGCTCCTCGCGCCACTCGGATGACAGCATTTTCCACTCTTTTGCGCTGAGATTGTGCCCTTCCGGCAGCACGCCAAACGCATCGCCGATGGTGGCCAGCGGGATGCCGATACGTTGCGCAATTTTGATAATCGCCACCGCGCGCAGGACATCGCGCCGGTAGCGCCGCTGATTGCCGGCATTCCGCTGGCTGTGGATCAGCCCTTTACTCTCATAAAAATGGAGGGCCGAGACCGCCACGCCGGTTCGTTTTGCCACTTCCCCGGGCGTCAGCAGCATTTTGATGCGGGGTGATTTCTTTTCCATAAAGCGCTTTACCTCAAGTTAACTTGAGGAATTATACTCGCCCGCAGACAAAACGACGAATCGAGAATTGAGAGAGGCCGCTTTATGTCCCATCAGGATATTATTCAAACACTGATTGAATGGATTGATGAACATATCGATCAACCACTTAACATTGATGTAGTCGCCAAAAAGTCAGGATACTCGAAGTGGTACCTGCAGCGGATGTTCCGCACCGTGATGCATCAGACGCTGGGGGATTATATTCGTCAGCGCCGTCTGCTGCTGGCGGCGGAGGCGTTGCGAACCACCCAGCGGCCGATCTTTGATATCGCCATGGATCTGGGCTACGTCTCGCAGCAAACCTTCTCGCGAGTCTTCCGCCGGGAGTTCGACCGCACCCCCAGCGACTACCGCCATCAGATCTCCGCGTGACGCGACGGCTGAGGCACGTTCACAGGCGCGGGCGCATTGGCTAACCACTGCATAAACTCCCGCGCCGGCATCGCTTTCGCAAACAGCCAGCCCTGGCAATACTGCACGCCGCGCTTGTAGAGCCAGCTTACCTGCTCAGGCGTCTCCACGCCTTCCGCGATAGTCTTTAGACGCAACCCGCGCGCCATCTCGATGATGTGTTCGGCAATCAGGTGGCTGGTGTTGTTGGTGGTCAACGTATCAACGAAGGTTTTATCGATTTTAAGGATATCGACATTCAGGGCGTGCAGATTATGCAGATTCGAATAGCCGGTGCCGAAATCATCGATGGCAATTTCATAGCCCGCTTCGCGGAACGCCTGAATCACCGGCGTGGTCTTCGGTACGTCGATAAACCCCCGCTCGGTTACTTCGATTTTGATCTGCCCGATACAGACCGCATAGCTGCGCGCTTTCTCACTGATCTGTGAAATCAGCCGCGCCGAGTGGAAATCCGACGCAGAGAGATTGATCGCCACGTACAGCTGAGGATGGCTGGCAAGAAACTCTCCCATTTCGTAAAACAGCTCATCCACCACATAGTCCGTCACCTGGGCAATCATGCCTTCATTTTCCGCCAGCGGAATAAACTCCGCCGGGTTCATCACCGGACCGTCAAACCCTGGCCAGCGCAGCAGCGCTTCCGCCCCGACGCAGCGGTTATTTTTAATATCGATAATCGGCTGGTAGTGCAGGCGCAGCTGGCGGCAGCTCAGAGCCCGCTGCAGCATATTGCGCGGCGAGTGATACTGACGGCGGGTGCGCGACCACACCAGCACCAGTAAAATACTGCAGATGATCCCCAGCGGCAGCGTCAGGCTGGCCTGGTCACAAAAGTTGTGATAATAGCTGGCCCGCGAGGTGGACATAATGACGGCGATCGGCCGGATAGCAGAGCGGGCTATCGTATACACCCGGCCATTCTGATTAAAAAAGGTATCGCCTTCGCGAATTAACGCATGGAGCTCTGCGGGCTCGACATTGTTACTTACCGAGAAAAAGAGGTTGGTTTTGGTATCGAACACGCCATAGGCTAAATCGCGATCGCTGGCGATCACTGAGCTGAACGAGAAGGGATTGACCACCACCACATAGGGCCCCTTCTGCATATAATTCATGGCAAAGCCGGGATAAAACGGCGTGTCCCGGTAATAGTAAATCGCGACATCCGGCTTTTTGGTGTAATTGGCCGCCGGCATCCGCCAGCCGGTTTGCTGATGAACGGACGTTGAACAGATAAAGCGCTGACCGTTAGCGTAGATCAGATCTTCCACATACAGCAGGCCGCGAACGATATGCAATAAATAACGCTGATGGTCCGCTGAGCACAGCTCCCCGCGATACTGGCTGGCTTTCGCCCGGGCCTGATCCGCTTCGCGGATGACCATTTCCGTTTTTTGCAGCGCCAGCTGCGAAAATGAGTGTAATTGATCAATGGTTTCGGCTTTTGCCCGCAGCTGGGCAAACCACAATGCCAGTACCACTGGCAATAAAATAACCAAACCCGTTCCGATGAGCCTTAGCGCCTTATGCGGCGTACTGTCACCCATTTACGCTTACATCCATGCGATATGCCTTAATTAAGGTAGCCCAAACACGTTAGCAATCGCGACTGCGATAGACATCAGCCGATTTCCGCCAGCCCTCACGGGCGTCAGCTTTACCACTGACAGGGAAGAATAATACTTATTTATCAGGTATTCGGAAGATATTCCGCCAAGATTAAGAATAGACGCGCTTCTGACTCGGTTTCTCCGTGTATTAAACAAGAACAAGTAATAAAACCCGCAGAATAATAATCATTAGCAAGAGAATGAAAATAAGATCATCGGAGGTTACTTACTAATATCCACATTAATAACATTGTTATTAAGCGCAGCGAAAGCTCATTTTTTGACTGGTGAATAAAGCGCCAAGTGTGATATAGTTCACACAAGTTGATGAAACAGAAATGGCGTTTCATCACTCTCTAGTACGCCAGTTGAGACCAGAGCGCTATGCCATCGTCAGTCGCGCCAGGTCGTCCATGGCTCCCCGACTTTCTTTGAGGACAGGTTAATGGCTTCCATTACTACCAGTGTTGTGTTGTTGCGCTGGCCCCTGGTGAGCGCGGTACTGATGTTTCTTGCCAGTTCACTGAATATCCAACTTCGCAAAAGCGATTATGCCGGTCTGGCGGTGATCTGCAGCTGCCTCGGCCTTGCCGCCGCCTGCTGGTTCGCCACCGGTTTGCTCGGCATCACCCTGCTCGATATTGCCAAAATCTGGGGCAATATCAAAGATGTGATGATTGAAGTCATGAGTCAGACACCGCCAGAATGGCCAATGATGATGACCTGAGGTTAAAAAGCTTCCCACCGGGAAGCTTTTTCGTTTTCTGCAGCCCTTATTTCCCCAGTTTCGCCATCATCTCCGGACGCATAAATTTATGGATCACCACCATAAAGAGCAGCGATGGCGCCAGTAAAATCAGCGCGGTAATCGACGAGACCTGATAGTTACCCGACATGCTGGCGTTATAGAGCAGCAGCGGCAGCGTAGTGACATCCGGCGCCCCGACGAAGAAGGTGCCGGTAAACTCATCCAACGACTCCAGAAAAACAAAGATGCTGGCGGCAACGATCCCCGGCGCCGCCTGCGGCAGCACGATGTGCCAGAAGGTATACATCGGTCCGGCGCCCAGGTTACGCGATGCCCGCGCCAGCAGCGGGTCGATGGCTGAAAACGCGGCCACACAGATCCACACCGAGTACATCAGACCGTGGACGCTATGCACCAGCACCACCCCCGCGATAGTTCCGTTCAAGCCCCACTGGTAAAACAAACGGGCAATATTCATGTATACCGTCAGGTTGGGAAAGGCCTGCGGGAGGAGAAACAGCAGCATAAACAGCACCCGCAGCGGCATTTTCCGCCGGGAAAGCGCATAGCCGGCGGGAACGGAAATCAGCAAACAGACCACCACCGACAGCAGGGCGATCAGTACGCTGGTTAACAGCGAGCTGGAGACATCGCTGTACGGATTGAAGACCTGATACCAGTACTTCAGGCCCCACTGGCTGGGCAGCGAATGGGGAAAATACCAGCTTTCCGCTACGGTCCAGATCAACAGGTTCAGAAGCGGGCCAAACATCGCCAGCAGCATAAACAGCAGTAGCAGGGTCTGCAGCACCGGGCTGGCGTTCACTTTACGGCGTCCTCTTACCCACCATGACGGAGAGGAAGCAAGGTGCAGCGCTTTCATCCTTCACCGCCTTTTTGCTGCAGGCTGTGGCGCAGGTAAAACCACGACAGCGCGCCGCAGATCGCCAGCGACACCACGCCAAGCGCATTCGCCACCGCGTAATCACCATAGGAATTGACGCGAAACGCCATATCCACGGTCAGCATCGTCGGCGTCCCCACGCCGATCATCAGCGGTACCGACAGCACCGACATCATGGTTACCGTCGACAGCACCAGCGCCACTCCGATGGTCGGCAGGACCTGCGGCAGCATAATATCGAACAGCAGCCGCGGCCGGGAGGCGCCAAGATTACGTGCGGCGAGGATCTGCGACGGCTCCAGCGCCGCCATCGCTCCGCAGATCAACAGCGTAGCAAAGGCCAGCTGCTTCCAGACAAAGGTAATGACAATTCCCTTCCATCCCAGCCAGGAGAGGGTCTCCAGCGGCCTGACCAGATCGGCCGCCACCAGCGCATTGTTCATCAGGCCATTTTTGGCGAGAAAAGTGCGCATCATCTGGGCGACGACAATAAAGGGGATAAACAGCGGCAAGCGATACAAAAAACCCAGCAGGCGAACAACGGGCCGGCAAGGCGACAGCGCAATCACTGCCGAGAGGGTAATGGCGATCAGCGCTAACAACGCCACTGAGATCAGCACGATAAGCAGCGAAAAGAGCACATCGTTGGCGTAAAGCGCATAGACCTTGCGAAAATGATCGAGGGTGAACGACTGTCCCGGCGCGGTAAACGCCGAGACCAGCGAAAACCCCAGCGGATACAAAAACAGGACCGCGATCATCAGCGCGGCCGGGGCAACCAGCAGCAAATATTTCAATGAACTGGACATAAAGGACCTGGCGTTGGCACAAGCAAGCGCCCGGGTCGGCGACCCGGGCTGGAAAAAGGGTTAATTGGCCACCTGGCTTTCGTAACCCTCTTTGATATCGTCAAAGTAGGGGGCGATCGGGAAGCTTTTGCCATACTTCGCCAGGGCTTCAGGCGAAATTTCGGCAAACAGCTTTTGCCAGGTCGCCGCATCCAGCTTCGGCTTCACCTGCCCGGCGTCGATGCCCGGGTACCAGTTGAACTGCTTAACGATCCCCTGCGCCTGCACTTCCGGGCTGGTGGCCAGCGCGATAAAGTCGCGCGCCAGCTGCGGATTCGCCGCTTTCGCTGGGATGACGTAATACATCGGCTGACCCGGCATACCCGGGGCCAGTAAAGCGAGCTTAATCGATGGCGGCAGCTTGCCCTGATCTTTCCAGCTATAGAACATGTCGACCCATACCGGGCCCATGGCGATCTCTCCCCGACTTAGCATATCGAGCGTTCCGGCGTTGCCCGGAGTGAAAGTGACATTTTTATTAAACGCTTTCAGTTTCGCATAGGCCTGCTGCCAGCCCTTTTCGACGCTTTTATCATAAGGCGCGGAGGAGAGGCGCTCGGCGCCGGTCCCGTAGGCGTAGATCCAGCCCACCACAAAGCTAACGCCGGACATGCCGTTCTTGATGCCGTTATAGCCAAAAGCCTGCGGATGTTTCTGCGTCCACGCGACCAGCTCGTCATACGACGCCGGTGGCGTACTGACGAGATCGCTGTTCCAGGCGATAGCGGTCTGGCTTAAGAACATCGGCATGACGTATCCGTCGACGTTAACGCCGAGCGCCTGGGTGGCGCTCGGCGAGCTCACCATGCCGCCGGTCTGAATATCCTGGCGATATTTTTGCAGCAATCCCTTTTCCACCTGTTCGCCCCCCGCCTTCTGATGCACCACGGCGACGTCGATATCCCACTGCTGCGCGCCGCTCTCCTGTTGGGCGCTCAACTTCTCGCTGATTTTATTCGACCCGGCGTCGCCAGGGCCGGTACCGATCACCCGCACCTTGACGCCGGGATGAGCGGCTTCAAATTTTGGCCCCAGCCAGGTTTTCACGTAATCCACCATATTCTGATCGCCCGCGGTAGCGACGTTAAGAAAGGTGTCGGCCTGGGCGCTAACGCTCAGGCAGAGGGTCGTTAAGATCGCTGCTTTCGTCTTAGTAAACATGGATTGTCCCCAGAATGAACACGCTGATATCACTGTGATAGTGGTAAAGGAAAAATATGGAGGGCCGGCATGGGCACATGGAGCCTGACGCGGCTTTTCGTCGGCCAGCACTGAGCGGAGTCGGCCTGCAGCAGGCGGTCATGGCAGCGCACGCTGTGGCGATACAGATTGCCCAGAAACGCGCTTTGCTCCACCATCCCCTCCAGGGCGAGCCCCTCCTGCGGCGCGGGCTGCGTTAATTCGCCGAGCGTGGCATCGGCGCTGCGAAAATAAATGACTTTTTCACCCTGCTGAGCTGCGGATAAACCGGATATTGCGGCAGCAGATATTTCATCAGAGGTTATTTTATTATCGGCGCCCATAAAATCAGCGACGAAGGGTGTCGCGGGTCGCTGATATATTTGTTGCGGCGTACCGGTTTGCTCAATTCGCCCCTGGTTTAATACTGCAATACGGTCCGCCATCACTAATGCCTCCTGTTGATCGTGGGTGACAATTAACGACGTAAAGCCGAGTTTCTTTTGCAGAGATTTAATTTCATGGCGCACATTGAGCCGCACTTTGGCATCCAGATTAGATAACGGCTCATCCAGCACCAGCACCTGAGGCTCTATCGCTAGTGCCCTCGCCAGCGCCACCCGCTGCCGCTGGCCGCCCGACAGTTCAGTCACCTTCACGTCAGCCAGCCCGTCGAGATTGACGATCCGTAGCAGCTCCGCCACTCGCCGTGTGATGTCCGCCCCGCGCCATTTGCGCAGCTTCAGGCCATAGCCAATATTGCGCGCCACCGTCAGGTGCGGCCACAGGGCGTAGCTTTGAAACACCATGGTGATATTGCGCTGCTCCGGCGCCTGATGGGTGATCGCTCGGCTGGCGATGGAGATCTCCCCGCTTTCCACCGGAATAAAACCGCAGAGGGCATTCAGCAGGGTGGTTTTTCCACATCCCGAAGGACCGAGCAGCGCGATCATCTCCCCCTGCTCGACCGCCAGATCGATATTATGTAAAACCACTTTATCGCCATAACTAATTTTAAGGCCGGAGATCTTTAAATAACTCATATTCGCTACCTGACAGCGCTGTTGCGGGCATTTTTTATTGCTGTGAACACGTGTTCATTTAGGGAAGGTGCGAACAAGTTCCTGATATGAGATCATCATATTCATCCGGAGCGCATC